>JALRCR010000370.1 GCA_023257255.1 Gammaproteobacteria bacterium
CCATTTGAACCATAACTTCGGTATTTTCAGCCAAGAACTGCTTGGCATTTTCACGGCCTTGACCGAGTTGCTCGCCTTCATAAGTGAACCAAGCACCCGACTTTTTAGCGATGCCCATTTCAACTGCCATGTCAAGAACGGCGCCTTCACGACTGATGCCCTTGCCATACATAATGTCGAATTCGGCCTGCTTAAACGGTGGCGACACTTTGTTTTTTACAACTTTTACGCGGGTGCGCGAACCAACAACCTCGACGCCATCTTTAATTGTTTCGATGCGACGAATGTCAAGACGAACAGACGAATAAAACTTGAGTGCACGACCACCAGGCGTTGTTTCTGGTGAACCGAACATGACGCCGATCTTTTCGCGCAACTGGTTAATGAAAATCGCCACAGTGTTCGACTTATTCAAGTTTGCTGTGAGTTTGCGCATCGCTTGACTCATGAGTCGCGCTTGCAGACCCATGTGGCTGTCGCCCATTTCGCCTTCGATTTCTGCTCGCGGAGTAAGCGCAGCAACCGAGTCGATGACGACTACATCAAGCGCACCTGAGCGCACCAACATGTCGACGATTTCGAGTGCTTGCTCGCCTGTGTCTGGCTGCGAGATCAAAAGATTGTCGGTATCGACACCAATTGCTTTTGCATAGATTGGGTCCATTGCGTGTTCGGCATCGACATATGCGCAGATGCCACCGTTGCGTTGGGCTTCGGCCACAACATGCATCGCCAAAGTTGATTTACCTGACGACTCTGGGCCGAAGATTTCAACAATGCGACCTCGTGGAAGGCCGCCAATGCCAAGCGCAATGTCGAGTGGCAATGCACCAGTTGGGATGAAATCGATGCCCAGACTTTGCTTTTCGCCCATACGCATGATCGACCCTTTGCCGAACTGCTTATCAATGGCCCCCAGGGCTACTTCAA
>JALRCR010000371.1 GCA_023257255.1 Gammaproteobacteria bacterium
CTGGCGCCGCAGCCACCGCCGACTACGACCTGCTCGTGGTGAACAGCGAAGGCAAGCTGGTGGCCAGCAGCCTCAATGCCGCCGGCCGCCTGGACCGCATCAACATCCAGAATCGCGGCGCCACCGCCCAGCGCCTGTTTGTTCGCGTGGTCTATTACAGCGGCCCAGTCGGCCAGACCGCCGGTGGTTATAGCCTGCGGGTGGATCTGGTCGGGCGTTAAGACGGCAAGCGGATTTGGCGAATGCGCCAGGGAGTCTCCCGGCGCATTCGCTACCGCTGCAGAAAAGCTGGTTGAACTCGAGCAGCGACCCGGGGCGGGGCCTTCTGGCCCGAATGCGGCTGTCGGCGATTTGCTGATGGCGTCGTGGGAGGGGCTTTGCCCCGACTCAGGCTGTCGGTGACTGGCATTCGTGGGAGGGGCTTTGCCCCGACTCAGGCTTGTCGGTGACTGGCTGCAGGCGTCGCGGCGGTGCCGCTCCCACGGGGCTCGTGGGCGGGGGCTTTTTTCCTGACCGAGGCTCTCGGCAACTTTGCTGCTGGCGTCGTGGGAGGGGCTTTGCCCCGACTTAGGCTTGTCGGTAACTGGCACTCGTGGGAGGGGCTTCTTGCCCCGACTTCGGCCTGTCGGTGACTGGCTTTCGTGGGAGGGCTTCTTGCCCCGACTCAGGCTTGTCGGTGACTGGCTGCAGGCGTCGCGGCGGTGCCGCTCCCACAGGGCTCGGGGGAGGAGCTTTTGTCCTGACTGAGGCTCTCGGCAACTTTGCTGCTGGCGTCGTGGGAGGGGCTTTGCCTTGACTCAGGCCTGTCGGTGACTGGCATTCGTGGGAGGGGCTTCTTGCCCCGACTTAAGCCTGTCGGTCACTGGCTGCAGGCGTCGCGGCGGTGCCGCTCCCACGGGGCTCGGGGGCGGGGGC
>JALRCR010000372.1 GCA_023257255.1 Gammaproteobacteria bacterium
TGGCGCCGGGCCGGGCGGCCTGCAGCACCAGAATGACTTCCTTCTCGATCAGAATCTGGGTCTCCATCGCGCCGTCAGCGGCTTCCCAGGCCGGGCCCGTCACAAAGCCCAGCGCCTCGACTAACCGCTGTTTGCCGTACCAGCCTGCGCCACCGGTAATCAGCACCAGCAAGGAGAGCAGACCAAAAGCAAATCCCAGCTTGGTGCCGAGACGCATCGAGTTGAACCAGCCCATGAAATACCTCGTTCGCGCGCTCATGTGTGAAGCCCTTAGCGGCGCTACCGGCCGATCCTTAACCAAGGGCCACGGCTAGCGTGGCGGCATGCGCACCAACAGGCGAGGCAATTGCCCGGCGAGGAAACAGCTCAGACCAAGCATTGCCACCAGCGCGGCCAGCGGACGCAGGCTGCCGTCGTGCAGTGCCCCGAGCAGACTGCCCACGCTCAGCGCGACCGCCATCGACACGCAGCCCAGCAGTCCGGCGGCGGCGCCGGCGCGCGCCTGAAACGGTCCGATTGCCCCGGCCTGCGCGCAGGGCTGGTTGATTCCGTGGGCCAACATCACCGTGAACTGGGCGGCCAGCAGTACCCCCGGGCTGGCGAGGTCGTTCTCAACCGCCAGCCACAGACCGAGCCCGCCAGCGGCCGTCAGCCCGCTGCCGCCGGCCAGAATCTGCGGCAGGCTGAAGTAGCGGAGCGCGCGGCGGCAGAGCAGGGTGCCGCCCAGATAGCCCACGACGGCGCCGGCGAAATAAAACCCGTAGCGTTCAGTCGGCACGCCCAGCACGTCGATAAAGGCAAACGACGAGCCGGCAATAAAAACAAAGATCGCGCTGTAGGTCAGCGCGGCGGGCAGGGCATAGGCGCCGAATGACGGGTGTCTGGCAACTTCGCGGTAGGCCGCCA
>JALRCR010000373.1 GCA_023257255.1 Gammaproteobacteria bacterium
TCAAATTCGCTTTGCCATTGGGTGCACAGCGTCACCAGACCGGTGTCATGAGGCCGGGGGCTGACCTCGCTGAACCACACCTCGTCGCCCTTGATGAAGAGTTCCACGCCGTACAGGCCACAGCCGTCGGGCTGGCCCTGCAGGCCGCGGCCCAGGTCATCGGTCACGGCTTTGGCGATGGCCTGCGCGCGCCGCAGGGCCACCGGCGTCATGCGCTGGGGTTGCCAGCTCTCCACATAGTCACCGTTGACCTGCTGGTGGCCGATGGGCTCGCAGAAATGGGTGTGGATGGCGCCGTCAGCGCCTCGGGCACGCACGGTCAGCAGGGTGATCTCGTAGTCAAAGTCGATGAAGCCCTCCACGATCACCCGGCCCTTGGCCACGCGTCCGCCGGCCATGGCGTAATCCCACGCCGTCTTCACATCAGCAGGCGTGTCGATCTTGCTCTGGCCCTTGCCCGATGAACTCATCACCGGCTTGACGATGCA
This sequence comes from Gammaproteobacteria bacterium, assembly GCA_023257255.1. Classification (GTDB taxonomy): domain Bacteria; phylum Pseudomonadota; class Gammaproteobacteria. The sequence goes on from JALRCR010000373.1 coordinate 489, forward strand.
GGGGTAGCCAATCGGCGCCTGGCCGTCGCTGCCGTCAATCGCAGCCTGCAGCTCTTCCAAGGAATCGCAGAAGCGATAGGGGCTGGTGGCCAAGCCCAAGGTTTCGGCGGCCAGGCGGCGGATGCCTTCGCGGTCCATGGTCAGGCGTGCGGCCCGTGCGGTGGGCACCACGCGCACCACGCCCTCGGCTTCCAGGGCCTGCAGCTCGGCCGTGGCGATGGCTTCAATCTCGGGTACCACCATCAGGGGCTTCTCGCGTTCGATGAGCGAGCGCAGCTGCTGCGCGTCGCTCATGGTGATGGTGTGCGCCTGGTGGGCCACCTGGTGACCCGGGGCGTTCTCATAGCGGTCCACCGCGATGGTCTCGACGCCCAGCCGCTGCAAGGCCATCAACACCTC
>JALRCR010000374.1 GCA_023257255.1 Gammaproteobacteria bacterium
AGCAACTTGCGAGCGGCTGCGGCTGCGCCGCAGGTCGCTCGCTTTTGCTCGCTTTGGTGCTTGGACGCCGAGGCGGCTGCGGCTGCGCCGCAGGTCGCTCGCCTTTGCTCGCTTTGGTGCTTGGACGCCGAGGCGGCTGCGGCTGCGCCGGCCGCTGTGTCATTGCTGCTGGAGTGGACTCCGGACGCACGTGGTTCCGCAGATTTCGGCGTTGCCTCCATCTGCGGGCACTCATGGCAAGTGGACTCCGGACGGGGACCACTCCGTCAAACGAGTTCCATAGGCAATGAGTGCCCGCAGACGAAGTCTGCGGAACGGGTTGCTTCAGGGGTCAATCCGAAAGACGGTGAGTCGACTCCTTTCGCAAGTGGTTCCGCAGATTTCGGCCTCCATCTGCGGGTACTCGTGGTTTGAGCGTTCGTTTGAGCGGTCGCGGCTGCGGGCGCTCGTGACGAGTTGAGCGAACGCTCAGGCGACGCTCGAATCACCTCCGAGGAACCGGCAGACTCCCTCGCGCGCCGATCGCTTCACCATTTGGTCGCGCGCTTCCAGAGCCACAGGCTGCGGAGTTTCCGCAGCCCCACGTCGCTCGGATCGATCGCGCGTCCGCGCGAGATCCATGTCCATGCAGCGGCATAGCGCCGCCGCTTGAGCGCGACCAGCGCGAGATTGTGGTGCGCCACGATCGACTTCGGGTCAAGACGCAGCAGGCGGCGCGACAGTGCGCGCCCGAGCCGCATGTTGCCGCGTTCGAGCGCGGCGCGGGCCGCAAGCCGCAGCAATTCCACGTCATTCGCATGGGTGCGGAGAAGCTCCGCTCCGAAGCGCTCCTTCAGAAGCGTCGCCGCGCGCTCGGAGAGTCCGCAGGCGAGCAGCGCTGACAC
>JALRCR010000375.1 GCA_023257255.1 Gammaproteobacteria bacterium
TAGCCTCGGGCCATGGCCAACCGCGTTGAACGCCCCTGGGGCTGGTTCGAAAGCCTGGGTAGCGGTGATGGCTACCAGGTGAAACGCCTCTGCATCCATGCGGGCCAGCGCATCAGCCTGCAGCGCCATCGCCATCGGCTGGAGCACTGGGTGGTGGTGGCCGGCGACGGAGAGCTGGAGTGCGACGGTGAGCGGATCGCCGCGGCCCCCGGCACCACGCTGCTGGTGCCCTGCGGTGCCATCCATCGCGCCAGTGCCGGCCCCAGCGATCTGCTGATCGTGGAGGTGCAGCGCGGCGATTTACTCAGCGAAGACGACATCGAACGGCTGGCGGACGACTACGCCCGGGCGCCGGCGGGTTAGATCCCGCCCGGACCCCGAGTGGTAGGTTCACCTCTCACCCTTTGTGTAGGGCAAGGCAGTTATTCAACGGGTGTCTGCCGGCCTGCGACGAAGGATCACCAGGCCCAGACCTTTCTGTGACCAATACCTCTGTTGAGAGCCTCACCAGCTCGGTGGATCTTGGCGTGCTCAACCCTGAAGCGGAGAGCCTCCAAGCCAGCGATGTGGCGGCGAAGATGGCCGAGCGCGATGCCTCCATCACGGCCGAAGCCGAAGGCGGTTGCGCCGTCGATCTGAGCGCGCTGGATGCAGACCTGCAGGCGAGCGATGACAACGCCGTGAGCACCACCGTGATCGGCGGGGCGAGCGACAGCGGCTTCGCGGCCTTCGGCTTCGCACCGGAGCTGCTCGAAGCCCTGGCATCGATCGGCTACCTCGAGCCCTCGCCGATCCAGAAGGCGGCGATCCCCGAGCTGCTGCTGGGCCGCGACCTGGTGGGCCAGGCCCAGACCGGCACCGGCAAGACCGCCGCCTTC
>JALRCR010000376.1 GCA_023257255.1 Gammaproteobacteria bacterium
ATGATGCTGCACGAGAGTGCCCAAGATGGAATCTTCATCGGCTTCAAGAAACGCCGCAATTGGAGCGTCGTAATGGCGGATCAACTTCGACCTGCACGCCCATGGCGCAGGCCAGTCCATCGACTATGCCCGCGGCCGCGGCGAAACCGCCGACGAGGGCAGCATCGAGGCGCTTGGCAAGCCGGTGACGGGTCCAGGGGATGGGCGCGCCATCGTGTTCCAGGACGCCGCGCTGTTCCCATGGCTCACGGTGTTCCACAACGTGGAGTACGGCCTGCGCGCGCACAAGGTGCCGAAGGCCGAGCGCCGCGAGCGCGTGGAGAACGCCCTGCGCCTGGTGCACCTCGATCACGTGGCCGACAAGCACCCCTACGAGCTCTCGGGCGGCATGCGCCAGCGCGCGTCGATCGCCCGGGCGCTCGTGATGGAGCCGGAGATCCTGCTGATGGACGAGCCCTTCAGCGCGCTCGACGCCCAGACGCGCACGATCCTCTCGGATGAGCTGCAGCGCATCTGGCTCGAGACGCGCCCGGCGGTGGTGTTCGTGACGCACAACCTCATCGAGGCGGCGTTCCTCTCGGACACCGTGCACCTTCTTTCGTCCGGACCCGGGCGCATCGTGAAGACCTACCCCATCGACATCCCGCGCCCGCGCGACGAGGCCGACCCGGCGCTGCTGGAGATCCGCCACGACATGCTCGAGCGGCTGCGCGCCGAGGCGGCGGCGCTCGAGGGAAAGCGTGGCGGGACGACCGCCGCGAAGAAGGCCGATGAGGAGGAGCGCCGGCAGCTGCGGCGCCTGGTCACCGAGGGCTGGGGCCACGTGCTCGATGGCGCGGCCTCCGTGCATGCCGATGCCCTCGCGGT
>JALRCR010000377.1 GCA_023257255.1 Gammaproteobacteria bacterium
CGCATTGCGCGAAAAAGCTCGCACGGTTGCCAAAGATGCGGTTAACAAATACGGTCGATTCAACGACACGTGGATGAACGGATACTCGCGAGAATTCTCCCGCGAACTCGCCAAACATAAATGGATTGGCATGACATGGCCCGTCGAATTTGGCGGTGGTGGCCGACCACCAATCGAACGGTTAATCGTCGGCGAAGAAATGATCAGCGCGGGTGCACCAATCGCTGCTTCTTGGTTCGCTGATCGACAAATGGGCCCAGCGCTAATTAGCTACGGCACTAAAGCCCAACAAGATGCATTTTTACCGCAAATGTTGTCTGGCGAAACAACCTGGTGCATCGGCATGAGCGAACCCAACTCGGGTAGCGACCTCGCTTCACTAAAAACATTCGCAGCCCGCGACGGTGACGAGTTCGTGATCAACGGCCAAAAAATCTGGACAAGCTTCGGCGAACTCGCCGACTACTGCTATCTGATCTGCCGAACCAGCAGTGATGGCTCACCGCACGAAGGCATAAGCGAAATCATCGTGCCGATGAACACGCCAGGTATCGAAGTTCGCACCATCAAAGACATGACTACGAACAGCCATTTCTGTGAAGTTTTCTACACCGATGTTCGCGTACCTGCTTCAAATCTGGTCGGTGCGCTTGGCGGCGCATTCAAACAAACGATGCGACAACTCGAACACGAACGTGGCGGCATCGATCGACTCGTTTCAAATCATGCTCTCTACAAAATGGCTCTCGAGCACGCCGACCGCAAAGATCCGCTCGTGCGCCAAGAAATCGCGGCACTTGAAACTGGCTACCGCATCGGGCGCATCTTGGTGATTCGCGAGGTTCTACGTCA
>JALRCR010000378.1:0-319 GCA_023257255.1 Gammaproteobacteria bacterium
CTGGCCACCTACACGCGCGACATGCTGGATGTGCCCTTTGCCGGCGCCTATGCCGCGCTGGCCGTGGTGGCCCTGGTGGCCCTGGTGATCATCTCGTTCATCCGCTTTCCCGCCACACCGGTCCAGCCAGCCAAGCGTGACGCAGGTCGCAGCCTGCGCGAAATCGCCCGCCAGCCGACCTTCGTGGTGGCGGCCTTGACGGGTGCGCTGAGCTACGGCGTCATGAACCTGTTGATGGCGGCCACCCCACTGGCCATGCAAGTGTGTGGTCTGTCCTTCGAGAACACCGCCCTGGTGTTGCAATGGCATGTGATTGGCA
>JALRCR010000378.1:329-848 GCA_023257255.1 Gammaproteobacteria bacterium
TCATGGCCGTGGGCGCGGTGCTGAATTTTGTGTGCATCCTGATCGCCTTGAGTGGCATCGAATTGCACCAGTTCCTGTGGTCCTCATTCCTGTTGGGCGTGGGCTGGAACTTCCTCTTCACCGGCAGCACCACGCTGTCGCTCAGCACCTACCAGCCAGCCGAAAAAGACAAGGCCCAGGCGGCCTTGAACTTCTGCATTTTTGGCACCATGGCGGTGACGTCGTTTGCCTCCGGGGCCCTGGTCACCACACAAGGCTGGACCTGGCTCAATGAAGGTTCGTTTGCCCCGGTGATCATCATGTCCCTGGCCATGCTGTGGCTGTGGCGGTTGAATCGCTCAACGCCGGCCTGATCAGGGCATCTGCGCGATGACCTGCGCCACCGCCGCGGTCAGGCGGCGGGCATAAGGCACGTGCAAGAACTCGTTGGGACCATGTGCATTGGATTTGGGGCCCAACACACCACACACCATCATTTGTGCCGCCGGAAAACCCTGGCTCAGCAAGTTCATGAGCGGG
>JALRCR010000379.1 GCA_023257255.1 Gammaproteobacteria bacterium
TTGTCGAGACGCAAAACGGCGTGGAGGTATCGCCCATGAAGGTCATCGGCGACACCGAGAAGCGCGGCACCGAAGTGCACTTCCTGCCCGACACCGAGATCTTCAAAGAACAACGATTTCCACTACGAGATCCTGGCCAAGCGCCTGCGCGAGTTGTCCTTCCTGAACAACGGCGTGCGCATTCGCCTCAAAGACGAGCGCAGCGGCAAGGAAGACGACTTCTCCGGTGCAGGCGGTGTGCAAGGCTTTGTGCAATTCATCAACGCCAACAAAAAGGTGCTGCACCCCAACGCCTTCCATGCCAACGGCGAGCGCCCGGCCGACAGCTATGGCGGCATCCCCGGCACCAGCATCGGTGTGGAAGTCGCCATGCAATGGAACGACGGCTACAACGAGAGCGTGCTCTGCTTCACCAACAACATCCCGCAGCGTGACGGCGGCACCCACCTCACGGGCCTGCGTGCGGCGATGACCCGCGTCATCAGCAAGTACATCGAGAAAAACGAGATCGCCAAAAAGCAAAAGGTCGAAGTCAGCGGCGACGACATGCGCGAAGGCCTGTGCTGCGTGCTGAGCGTGAAAGTGCCCGAGCCCAAATTCAGCAGCCAGACCAAAGACAAGCTCGTGTCCAGCGAAGTGCGCGCCCCGGTGGAAGACATCGTGGCCAAGGCCCTGACCGATTATCTGGAAGAGCGCCCGAACGACGCCAAGATCATCTGCGGCAAGATTGTCGAAGCTGCCCGCGCTCGCGAAGCCGCCCGCAAAGCCCGCGAAATGACGCGCCGCAAAGGCGTGCTCGACGGCATGGGCCTGCCCGGCAAACTGGCCGACTGCCAGGAAAAAG
>JALRCR010000037.1 GCA_023257255.1 Gammaproteobacteria bacterium
GCGGGCGGCGCGCGCTATCGGGCCCGCCGGGCGCGAGCGGCGGGCCTGAAGGCCGAGCCGCCACCGGAGGCGCTGCAAGTCCGTTTGCAAGCGCCGGGCGCGTCAGGCGCCGAGGCGCGCGCCAGTCTGGCGCTGGACGCCATCTACGAAGGCCTGACGGGACGCGTCGCCGGCACGCTGGCGCTCCAGACCGCCAACAGCCTGCTCACGCCCTACACCGCCGATCTGGTACTGCCGGAGATCGCCAATCAGGCCAGCGGCAGCTTCAGCTTCAATACCGAGAGCAGCAACTTTGATCTGGACCTCGTGAACACGGTGGCGCTGACGGCGTTGCCGCGGGTGCTGGGCGAGAATCCGCTGCTGCCGCAGCGCCTCAATCTGCGCAGCGCGGTGACGCTGGCCGGCCAGCCCGCGCGCATCGCCGTGACCCGCTTTGAGCACGCGCTTTCGCCGGACGCCGCCGTGCCGGTCCTGCAGCTCCGGCTGGGCGATTCCCTGCTGATTGATCCGGCGCACCCGGAGGCCGTGCTGGCCGCGCCGCGCGCGCTCGGCACGCTGGAAATTACCGATCTGCCGCTGCCCTGGGCGAACGGCGTGCTGGGCGGTGCCACCCTGAGTGGCGGGGTGCTGCGCGCGGGTTGGGAAGTGGCCGTCGACGACCAGCAGCGCGTGGTGGTCACTCCCATTACCCCGCTCACCACCGGCGTCTTCGGTGCCCAGCAGGACGGCAAGACGCTGGTGGATGCCTTGAGCCTGTCGGTGCAGCCCAGTCTGCGGAAATCCCCGCAATCGGTGCGGGTGTGGCTGGACGACTTGAGCGTCCAACACCAGTCCGTCCGGTTGCTGGGCGGTGCGTTGCGCTTTCGGCAGCCCGTTGATGCCGCCGAAACGCCGCGCTTCGACGCCGGGCTCAAACTCGATCTGGACGCCATCAGGGCGCTGCCTCTGGTGGCCGAGCGGCTGCAGGCCTATCCCCTGCCGGGCGGTCTGGGCGCGAGCGCCGACATGACCCTGCGGCTCCCCAGCGGGCAGCTCGGGGTGGAGGCACTCGACCTGCGGCTGATGCAGGCGAGCGCGCCGGATCTGCTGCGCATCAAGGCCGAAAAGCCGTTCACCCTCAGCCTGGGCGGGCAGACGCCGACGCTGCAGAAGACCAGCGGCACGCTGGCCCGGATCGCGCTCCGCGGGCTCGATTTGGCCTGGCTCACGCCGTTCGTGCCCGACACCAAATTCAGCGGACGGCTGACCGACTTCGAAATGCTGCTCGCGGCGCAGTCGGCTGAGGCGCTGGAACTCCGCAGCGCCAGTCCGCTCAGGCTGAAGGGGCTGGGCGTGACGCAGGGTCGGCAGAAGTTGCTGGAACGGGTGGATATTGCCGCCCAGCCGGGCCTCGTCTACCGCGGCAGCCAGCTCAGTGCCACGGTCAAGGCGCTGTCGATTGCGGGCTACGGGAAGCGGGTGCTGGGCGGCGACCTTGCGTTCAGCACGGAGCTCGCGGGCGACGCGCTGCGGGCCGACGGCAAGCTCGCGCTCGACGTTAACCAGCTTCTGCGCCAGCCGGCGGTGGCGAACGCGATGGGTAAACGCCGGCGCTCGCTGAAGGCGGATGCGGCGCTCGATTTCGCGCTGGACTTCGCTGCGCCGCTGATCAAGTTCGAGCGCCTGCTGGTTCAGTTGAACACCGACCAGCAGGCCGCGTTCGCCTTGAATGCGGCGCCGGGACTCGAAATCAGGACCGCCCTGGCCAAGGGTGAACAGCTCGCGCGGGCCGTCGTCGGCAGCGCGGATCTGGACATACGCGACGTCTCCAGTCGGGTGGTGCGCGAGTTCGTGCCGCTGGAAGGCGTGGCGTTCGCCGACTTCGACGCCGATTTCCGGCTGGTATCCGACGGCGTGAAGCTGCGGGCCGAAGGGCAGGAGCCGATCCGCCTGTCCGGTGTGAACGTCGCCGCCGAGGGCAAACCGCTGCTCAATCCGTTTGGCCTTGAGGCGGCCGTGGTGGTGGGCACCGAAGGGCAACGGCTGGCGCTCGATCTGAATCGTCTGCAATTGACCTTCAGCGGGCAGGGCAGCCCGGCGCTGGACGCGCACGCGAAGGCCAGCATCGAACCCGATCGGCCAACGCCCCTGCAGCAGCTCGAACTCGGCGTTTCCGCCAACTTGCCGCAATGGCTCGGTCAGCCTGCGGTCATGCCGGGTCATCGTCTGACGGGTGGCGCGCTGAACGCGACGCTGGCGGTGAATGCGCGGCGCAGCTTCACCGCGCGCGTGGGCCTGGATGGACTGGCCGCCAGCAAACCGCTGGCGATCTCGGCGCTGGAGCTGCCGATTACCGGCAAGCTTGCGGCCGATGGCCGGGGCTTCCGCTTCGATGCGCCGCTGGTCGCGCAGGGCAATTCAGGCGCCAGCAACGCGCAGCTGTCCGCGAGTTTTGCGCCCGTGACGGATGAAGCCGAACTGCTCGATCTGGAACTCGATAGCGCGGTGTTCTACCTGAACGACCTTTTGAAAGCGCTGGCGCAGATCGCGCCGCCCGCGGCCGCGAGCAGCGCGCCTGCGCCCGCGCCGAAAGGCGAGCCGGCGAAAGTCGCGACGCCCACGCCGCTGGATGAAACGCGCGACCTCAAGGCGGCTTGGGACGTCATGCCCTACGGCGCGCGGCTGCGGTTCGATATCAAGAAGCTCTTCTATACCGACTATCTGGCCTTCGATGAGGTCGGCGGGGAACTCAACGTGCGCCATCGGCGGCTGTCGCTGTCGGATTTTCGCGCGCGCTTCCACGACAGTCCGATCACGCTGGACGGCGGCCTGCGGTTCCGGCGCGATGCACCCGAGCCCTATACGCTGGCGCTCAACGGGGCGGTGAAGGATTTCGATTTGCAGACCTTCTCCAGTGAACTGGTGCCGGGCGAGAAGCCGCAGGTCGAAGGCCTGTTCGGGATGACGGTCGAGGCTTCAGGCGAAATGCCGAATCTGGGCCAGCTGCACAACCGCGCCTACTTCGATGTGCATATGCAAAGCAGGGACGGCGTGTTCCGGCCCTTGCCGCCTTCAAGCACCCTGTTGATCGGCGCGTCCGAGGTGCTGGGCGTGCTCGGTGAAGGCCTGTCCTATGCGCCGACCGGCGGGTTTGGCGCCGGCGCGGTGGCGCGCCTGGTCAACTACATTTCCCGTATCAACTACGACCTGATCGAAATCCGACTGCGGCGCGGCAGTTCCAAGCGCGTACGTCTGTCGCGCTTCGTGGTGCAAAGCCCGACCATCCTGCTCAATGCGGCCGGCGCGGTGGACTACGTGGAGGGCCTTGATTTGCTCGATCGACCGCTGGAGCTCAAGGGCTCGCTGAATATGCGGGCGCGTGGGGCGGCCATTTTGTACAGCATGAACCTGATGCGGGAAGGGCGTGACGAATACGGCTATTTCAACGGGCCGGAGTTTTTGATAACCGGTACGCCGACAGCGCCGGAATCAAACTTTGCCGCGATTATTCAGCAGGCCGGGAAAGGCACCGTACAGGGCGGGATCACGCGGCCGCTGTCGGGCTTGATTGGCAATTTCAAATACCGCTGGTTCGGGCCGCAGGATCGGCCGACAGCGGTGGCTCCGCCGTCGGCTGCGGAACTCGAATAGCGCACCAGCCGGCCGCGAGCGCGACCGGCTGGTGCTGACCTCAGGCGGCTGGCGCGCCGTTGGTGTTGAAAACGTCGCGATGCAGTTTCCACTCACGGCCGTCCTTCTTCCACACGACGAGGTATTTGCCTTCATCGAGTTTCGCGCCGCCTTCACCCAGCAGGGTGTAGGCGCCGACTTCGATCGCCGTGGTGCCCAGTTTTTCGACTTCCTGGGTTTTCAGTACGGCGCCCTTGATGCCCATGTTGACCGCGCCCTGCCAGAAGCCGGTGATGGCCTTGGTGCCTTTCAGCAAGCCCACGTTCGGGGCCAGCAGCTTGGCGGTCTTGGTGTACATCTTGCCGACGGCGGCCGCATCGCCTTTGGCGACCGCGGCGCCCAGCGCCTTGTTGTTAGCCTTGATCAGGCCTTCAAGGGTGACCGGCTTTGCAGCGGCAGCCTTGGCGGCAGGCGCTTTCTTCGGTGCGGCGGCTTTGCTGGCCGCTTTCTTCGTAGCCATGAGATAACTCCTCCCGGATAGCGTGACATGGGGCCGCCGGATTTGGCGGCGCCCGAAAAGTGTAGTCGACCTGCATGGCCTGCGTGTAGCGAAACCGCTTTACGCCCGCGCGGCAATCAACTCGACCTCAAGCAACCACTCGGGCTTGAGCAGGGCCGGCACGCAGATCGCGGTCGACGCCGGCTTGTGCGCGCCGATGTGCCGGCTGCGGGCCGCGGCATAAGCGCCGTAGTTTTCGCTGCCGACGACGTAGGCCGTCAGCTTCACGATGTCGGTGACGTCCATGCCGGCATCGCGGACGATCGCCAGCAGGTTCTGCCAGATCTGTTCGGCCTGACCTTCGATGTCGGGCGGCAGGCTACCGTCCGGGCGTAGGCCGATCTGGCCAGCGGTGTGCAGCACGCGCGCGTTAGGCGGAATGATTACGCCATGGCTGTAGGCGTTGTTGAACGGGGTCACGATGTCGGCGGGATTGATAGGACTGTTCACGGGATCTCCTCGGTGTTCGGTGGGATGAAAAAAACTCAGCTTCATTCTGGCACGCCGGCCACGGAATCGGGCTTGACCCGATTACCCTCAATGCATACGATACGGTCCGTATCGTTAATTCCAGCGTAGCTGGCTTGGCGGGCAGCACAGGATGCTGCCTTCGGGCGCGCCGCGGTGGACGCTCTGCTTCTGATCCCGGTTGTCCTGAACCAGCCGCTAGCGCGGCAATACGGTAGTGCTCGCAACCACGCAACGCCTCGTCCCCCACCAGGTCTGCGCGAGCAAACGCCGTTTGGTTCAGGGCATTTTTTATCCCGGTCTGCCCCCCTCCCGCCTGCGTGTACAAAGCAGGGGTCGCCTGTTACATTCCGGCGACCTCGCGCAATCCGAAGAAACGTGTTCCTGCATGACGCTAGCCACGGCCCTCGCTCACGATAAACGCAGTTCCGGACGACCCCGTTGTCTGGTGGCGCGTCAGTCCATTCTCGACGCTACGGTCCGCTTGCTGGAATCTACCCCGCTGCAAAATTTGGCCATCGAATGTATTGCCCGCGCCGCCGGCGTGGGCAAGGCGACGATCTATCGCTGGTGGCCAAACAAGGCCGCGATCGTCATTGACGCCTTCTTTGAGCAGGTCGTGCCGAAAACCACCTTTGAGCGCACCCCGACGGCAGCCGAAGCCATCGAGCGTCAGGCCGCCCGGATGGCGCGTATCCTCAGCGGCCCGCAGGGTCGAATCGTCGCCCAGATCATTGCCGAAGGGCAGAGCGACCCGGCGGTACTCGAGCACTTCCGTAGCGTCTTCCTGCGCAACCGTCGTGGGGCCGCCCGGGCCATCATCCAGGCCGGTATGGACAGCGGCGAGTTTCGGCAGGACATCGACATCGAACTCATCATCGACCTGATCTACGGGCCGATGTGGTACCGCCTGATGGTTGGCCACCAGCCGCTCAACCGCGAGTTTGCGGAAACTTTTTCCAGGCTTGCGATCGCGGCGCTCAAGCCGGTCGCTGGCTGAACCCGGGTGCGTATATGTCTGAACGCTACCAGCAACTCAAAGCGCTGACCGACGCCTTCACGGACAGCTTCAATCGACATGATCTGGACGCCACCATGGCGTTTTTCAGTGACGACGCGGTCTATGAGGAAATGCACGGGCCGCGCCGCGAAGGCAAGGCGGCAATCCGTAAAGCCTTTGAGCCGCTGTTTTCTCGCCGCTTTGGCAGCATGCGTTTCGATGAGGACGATGTCTTCATCGATGCGGGCAGTGGCAAAGTAATGGCCAGCTGGTTCCTGCACCTCACCATCGACGGGCAGGCCGTGGCCTTGAGCGGACTTGACCTGCTGTATTTCGAAGGGACGCAGCTGGTGCGCAAAGCGACCTACTGCAAGGCGAAGGCACCGCTGTATGTCGCGGTGAAAGAGACCGGCGCGTAAATCTCGTTTACGCGCCGGACGGCATCCTCAGTACGACTTCGGCAAGCCCAGCACGCGTTCGGCCAGATAGCTCAAAATCAGCTCGCGGCTGACCGGCGCAATCCGCGCAATCATGACTTCCCGGAAATACCGCTCGACGTGATATTCCTTCGCGTAGCCCATGCCGCCGTGCGTCATCACCGCGGTTTCGCAGGCGTGGAAGCCGGCTTCAGCACCCAGATATTTCGCGGCATTGGCAAACGCGCCGCATTCCTGGCCCGCGTCGTACATCGAGGCCGCTTTCCAGATCAGCAGATCGGCGGCTTCCAGTTCTGCCCAGCATTTGGCTAGCGGGTGCTGAATCGCCTGGTTCTGTCCAATCGGGCGGCCAAACACCACACGGTCCTTGGCGTACTGCGTGGCGCGCGCGAGCGCCGCCCGCCCGAGGCCGACGGCTTCAGCCGCCAGCAGAATGCGCTCCGGATTCAGCCCATGCAGGATGTAGTGGAAGCCTTTGCCTTCTTCCCCGATGAGGTCCTCATGCGGCACCGGCATGCCGTCGTAGAAGACCGCGTTGGAGTCCACCGCCTTGCGACCCATCTTGGGAATTTCGCGGACTTCGGCGTAGCGCTTGTCGAGGTCGGTATAGAAGAGGCTAAGCCCGTCGGTCTTGCGCTTGCACTGGTCTTTGGGGGTGGTGCGCGCGAGCAGCAGCACCTTGTTCGCACGCTGGGCCATCGACGTCCAGTGCTTCTGGCCGTGAATGACGTAGCCGTCGCCGCTGCGCTCCGCGCGTGTTTCAAGGCTGGTCGTATCGAGACCGGCGTTGGGCTCGGTGACGCCGAAGCAGGCTTTGTCTTCGCCGCGAATGAGCGGCGGCAGCATGCGCGCCTTCTGTTCGTCCGTGCCAAAAATGACGACCGGATTCAGCCCGAAGATGTTCAGGTGGATGGCCGATGCGCCGCTCAGCCCGGCGCCGGACTCGGCCACGGTCTGCATCATGATCGTGCTTTCCGTGATGCCGAGCCCTGAGCCGCCGTAGGCCTCGGGCATCGCGATGCCAAGCCAGCCGCCGGCGACGATTTCGGCGACGAACTCTTCGGGATAGTGACCTTCGTTATCGCATTTCAGCCAGTACTCGGCGTCGAACTTGGCACACAGTTTGGTGATGGCATCGCGGATGGCGAGCTGGTCTTCGGAGAACTGAAAATCCATCGTGATTCCCGTGGTAGCTGGTCGTTTAAAAAGCAGATCAAGCCTGACCGTACGCGCCGCCGCGCGAGCGTGTCAAGGCGCCACCGCGCCTCGCCACAGCCGGCATAACGCGCGAAGATCCGTCCCTCACTTTCGCGAGGACCCAGCCCCCATGACGCCTGATTACCGCGCCGGTTGCGCCTACATTGATGGCGAATTTTTGCCCATCGCCGAGGCCCGCATTTCGATTCTGGACATGGGCTTCTCGCGCTCCGACTGCACCTACGATGTGGTCGCCGTGTGGGAAGGCGGCTTCTTCCGTCTGGCCGACCACCTCAACCGCTTTGAGCGCTCTTGCAGCTGCCTGCAGCTGCACCCGCCCTACGCTCGCGAAGCCATTACCGAGGTGCTCTTCGAGTGCGTGCGTCGCAGTGGACTACGCGATGCCTATGTCGAGATGATCGCCACCCGCGGTGTGCCCGCGGCCGGCGAGCGCGACATACGCCGCATCAGCAACCGCTTTTACGCGTATGCCATTCCTTACGTCTGGATTTCACGACCAGACCAGCAGGCGCGAGGCCTGCATATGGTGGTGGCCCGTGACGTCGAACGAATTTCTACCCGCGCGGTCGACCCGACGGTCAAGAATTTCCACTGGGGCGACCTGGTGCGCGGCCTGTTTGAAGCCTACGACCGCGAGGCGGACACGGCGGTGCTGGTGGATGCCAACGGCTACGTGACTGAAGGGCCAGGCTTCAACCTTTTTGCCTGCTACCGCGGCCAGTTGATCACGCCTTCGGACGGAGTCCTGCAGGGCATCACCCGGCAAACGGTGCTGGAACTAGCCGCCGAGGAGGGCGTCCCGGCCCGTGTCGGACGCGTCGAGCCCGGCCTGCTGGCGCAAGCGAGCGAGATTTTCGTCACCAGCACAGCCGGTGGTGTGATGCCGGTGACGCTGCTGGACGGCGCGCCCGTGGGCGATGGCCAGCCTGGCCCGCTGACGGCCCGGCTGCGCGCCCGCTACTGGGACGCGCATCGCGCGGGCCGCTGGGTCACCCCGGTGAACTATGCCGGTCGCTGAGCAAGGGGCAAGGCGCCGGACGGCTCTGGTATGCTGCGACGGCTTTCCTATTCCAATCAGTCCAAGGAGCCTCCTATGCGCGAACTCACGCTGGCCGAAGTCCAGACCCTGATCACCGAAGGCGTGGCGTACGCCCAGTCCATTGGCCGCCCCAGCTCGATCGCCGTGGTCGATTTTGGCGGACATCTGCGCGGTGGACTGCGTCCCGACAAGGGCCGAATCGCGAACATCCTGATCGCCGAAAAGAAAGCCTGGACCGCCGTTGCTTTCCAGCGTCCGACCGACATGGTGCGCGACGTCATGCTGCCGGGTGCCTTCGGTTACGGCCTGCAGCACACCGACGAACGGATTTGCATGGTCGGCGGCGGCTATCCCATCTTTGACGAGCAGGGCGAAGTCATTGGCGGCATCGGCGCCAGCGGCGGCACCATTGAGGAAGACTGCGAGTGCTGCCTCGTTGGCATGCGCAAACTGGGTTTCAAGACCGAGTTCGTCAATCCGCTGGCCGCCAAGAAGTAAGTTCGCCCCGCAGGAGCGAGCGGCCGGGGAGCGCCCCCCGGCCGGCATCTGATAACAGGCGCGCCGAGGAGCGTTCTGCATGAGCAATATCCGGCTAGAAGCCGTCAGTACCGAGGGGCCGGGCAGCTTGCCTGCCGAACTGGGCTTTGGCCTGTATTTCGCCGACCGCATGTTCTCGCAGCGCTACAGCGCCGAACGCGGCTGGCACGACGCTACGATTGGGGCCTACCGGCCGTTAACGCTGGACCCGGCGGCGCAGGTGTTTCATAACGGACAGATGGTGTTTGACGGGACCAAGGCCTATCGCCGCGAAGACGGGCGCATCAACCTGTTCCGGGTCGACCGCAACGCCGCCCGCTTCAACCGTTCCGCAGTCCGCATGGGCATGCCGCCGGTCGACGAAGCCTTACACATCGAAGCGATTGAACAACTCGTCAAGCTTGAGCACCGTTGGGTGCCTGGCGCGCCCAACACGGCGCTGTATATCCGGCCGGTGATGATTGCCACCGAGAAAGCGCTGGCGGTGCGCGCGCCGAAGGAATACCTGCACTACGTCATTCTGAGCCCGGTCAGCCCGTATTTTGCAGGCGGCTTTGCGCCGGTCGCGGTTTACGTCAGCAATGAATACGTCCGCGCGGTGCGTGGCGGCACCGGCGAAGCCAAAACTCCCGGCAACTATGCGGGCAGCATCGCGGCCACCGAACTCGCGATTACCAAAGGCTACCAGCAGGTGCTGTGGCTGGACGCGGTCGAGCGTCGCTATGTGGATGAAGTGGGCGCGATGAACATCGCCTTCCTCTACGAGGGCAAGCATCTGCGGACCCCGGCCCTGTCGGGCGCGATTCTGCACGGCGTGACGCGCGAGTCTCTGCTGGTGCTGGCCAAGGATTTGGGCCTGACGACCAGCGAGGAGCGCATCGATTTTCACGAGGTGCTGGCCGACATCGAACGCGGCCGGATCACCGAGGTCTTCGGCATGGGCACCGGGGCAGTCATCGCGCCGGTGGCGCGCCTCGGCTACGAGGGCCGGGACATTCTGGTCAACGGCGGCGAACCCGGCCCGGTGGCCCGGCGCCTGTTCGATGAATTGACCGGCATCCAGTACGGGCGTCTGCCTGATCGCCACGGCTGGACCAGAACGCTGGCGGTCTGACGGCCTGGCCGCAGACCCCGGTTTTACAGCACGGCAGCACGCTGCCGTTTTTGATAACGACAGAGGAGGAGAACTCGAATGGCTTATTCAGTCATGGTCGAACGGACCGTCGCGATGCCGCGCGCCAAGGTGTTTGCGTATCTGATGGATTTTGGTGGCATCAAGAAACTGCTGCCCGACATGCTGGGCACCTGCTCGACGACCGGTGAAGGCGTGGGCTGCGTGCGCACCCTGACCCTGAACGGCGCGCCCGGCACGGTCGTGGAACGTCTGGACGGCGCCTACGACGGCCACTATTTTTCCTATTCCATCATTGGCGAGTGCCCGCTGCCGCTGGAGCACTACCATGCGGTGGTGATGCTGGAAGATGCGGCCGACGGCGGTTGCTTCATCCGCTACGGCAGCAACTGGACCGCCAAGGGCGCGCCGGAAGCCGAAGTCGTGGCGATGCTGACCGGGCTGTACAACACGATCGTGGATGCGATCGTCAAGGCGGGCTAAGCCTGACCTGATGTCCTGGGACTCCCGCAGGGGCCGCGCTGGCATCCTGCGGGAGCAAACGCTTCCCCGCCCGCAAGGCGGGCGGGGGAACGTCGATCAACGAAACGCCGGCATCACGTGCTTGGCAAACAGCTCCATCGACTTCGTGCCCTTCTTCGGGTCCAGACCCGGAAACTGCGAGTCCATGATGAAGTCGGTGCACATGTACTTGGCCTTGAAGGCTTCCATCTTGCGCGCGACCTGATCGGGCGTGCCAATCATCAGTTCGGCCGCCAGCGGTGAGTGGCGGATATCTTCGGCGCAGGTAATCGGCAGCGGCACGTCGTCGCCTTCGGCGTCGTTGGCTTCGGAGAGAATGCCAGCGTAGAAGTCGAACAGGTGGTAGAGATGGTGCTGGCACTCTTCCCAGGCCTGATCTTCGGTTTCGGCGCAGTAGACCATGCGCAGCTGGGCGACCTTGAAGTCGTCCGGGTTACGGCCGTGCTCGCGCAGGGTATCCATGTAAAGCGGCGCCGGATCCGGGCCGAGGGTCGCCATCAGGTGATAGCCCAATTCGGCGGCGCTCTTGATGGCCTTGGGGCCGCGGGCGCCGATCCAGATCGGCGGATAGGGATCTTGCACGGCTTTCGGTGACAGGGTCATGTCCTTCACCTGCGTGTACTTGCCGTCGAAGGTCACGTTGTCTTCGGTAAACAGGCGAGTCATCAGCTTGATGCCTTCGCGCATCCGCGAACCACGTTCGCTGCGGTTCATGCAGAACGCGCTCCACTCGTGATGCGAGTAGCCCTGACCGATGCCAAGGTCAATGCGGCCGTTGGAGAAGATGTCTGCGCAGGCCACGTCTTCTGCGGCACGGACAGGATGAATGAAGGGCAGCAGCAAAATGAAGGTGCCGATGCGGATGCTGCTGGTGCGGGTGGCAATGGCGGCGGCGGTCGCCATCAGGGCCGGGTTGTAGCCATCTTCCGTGAAGTGATGCTCGGTCAGCCAGACGTTGTCGTAGCCCAGTTCCTCGGCGCGTACGATCTGGTCGAGAATCTGGCGATAAAACTCGGGAAACGGGCGACGCCACTTCACCGGATTGCGGAAGTCTTCCATAAAGCCGAAACGCATGTTCTCTCCCCTGATATTGGTCGTTGTTGAAGACAGGCCATGCTAATGGCGACGCGCCCCGGCTGTCATCGTTCAAACGTGGTCAGTTCCACCCGCAACGGCTAGCATCGGGCCTTGTGCCGTGAAGGAACCGACCCATGACCGACTACCGCCTGCTAGCCACCGACGAATACCCGCACGAACCTACCGCCGAGACCCACTACAACGAAAGCGTTTACATGAACGCCTTCGACCATCAGCGGGAGATGGGCGGCTGGATGCGAATCGGCAACCGCGTCAACGAGGGCTATGCCGAACTGTCGGTTTGCCTGTATCTGCCGGACGGCCGGATTGCCTGCCAGTTTCAGCGCCCACCGATTGCGGATAACAAGGATTTCAACGCCGGCGGTCTGTCGGTGCGCATCGAAGCCCCGTTGCAACGGGTGCACATGACCTATGAAGGCGAAGTGCTGCTGGTGCGCGACCCCGAACTGCTCCGCAATCCCAAGCGCCTGTTTGCCGAATGCGAGCGACAGCCGGCGCGCATTCACTGGACGCATCAGGCTACCTCGCCCGTGCACGGCGGCATTCCGGTAGACCCGCTGGCGCCCACCCTCTACGGCCGCGATTTTTCGCTGGGACATTTCAACCAGCACACCCGCGTGACGGGCGAAATCCGGATCGGCGCCGAGCACTGGCCGGTTGATGGCTACGGCTGGCGCGACCATTCCTGGGGCCCGCGCTACTGGCAGAACATTCTGTTCGACCGCCTCTACATGGCTAATTTCGGGGCGGACCGTGGGCTCATGCTGCTGAAACTCGCCAACAACGACGGTCAGGTCCGACGTGGCGGGGTGCTGCAGTTCGACGGGGAATACGAGGAAATTCTGGATCTCGATATCGACAACACATGGAACGACGCCAAGGACCCCACCCGGTTTCGGCTCGCCGTGCGTACCGCCAGACGCGTGGCCTTAATCAACGGCGTAATCCTCAACTGCGCGCCGCTGCGCAACCGGCGTGAGGAAAACGGTCAGATGCTCCAGTCCCGAATTGCGGAGTGTTTTACCCGCCTGGAATGGGACGGCCGGGTGGGCTACGGCATGACCGAGTACGTCGAGCGTCTGGTTGACGGCGTCCCGGCCGGCTTCCCGCTGTAGCAGAGCCTGAGTTGTTGCGCCCGGTTTAACAGATACGCTGCTCGTGACCGGATGCGGTAGCAGCGGTATCTGTGACTCTCGGGCCAGAAAGCTTCTCGAGGGCGCGCGGCGCAGTCGTCAAGTCCAAGCGAGGCCAAATCGACCCTGCCGCCGTCTCGTGCTGCAGTGACGTGCAGGGCTCAAGCTCTGGCCCTGACTGGCCGATGAACGCGATGGCGCCAAAAAACGAAGCCAGCCGTCCTGTCAGTCTTTAGGAGCTCTGCTTGCCACTCCTGTTCTCCCGCACCGCGAGGGCCTTAGCCCTCACCCTAAGCTTGGCTTTCGGCGGATTGGCTGCTGCTGACCCGGTTTCGCAGATCACGTTATTGACCTGGGCCGATTACATCGATCCAGCGCTGCTGAAAGACTTCGAGCAGGAATCCGGGATCAGCGTCCGCGTGGTGGTGTTTGAGGACGACAGCGAGCGAGACAAGCGGCTGGTAGCCACCGACGGTGGCAATTACGACGTCGTGAGCATCAATCCTTCGGTCATCTCGAGCTATGTGGCGAACGGCTGGCTGGCACCGTCGACAGTCGCTGAAATCCCCAACCTTACCCATCTGGAGCCGCGCTGGTTTGACCGTGTGCCGGCGTTACGGGGCTATGCGGTGCCCTACTTCTGGGGCACCACGGGCGTGGTTTACCGGCAAGATCTGTTTGGGACGAAACTGACCAGCTGGATGCAACTATTTGCACCGGGGCCCGCGCAGCAGGGGAAGATCGCCATGAACGGCGAGCCCCGCGAGTTGGTGGGCGCCGCCCTCAAGGCACTCGGATATTCGATCAACTCGACCGCCATGGCAGAGCTAGCCGACGCCGAGGCCCTGCTGCTCAAGCAGCGCCCCGCGGTAGCCAGCTATACCTACGACCTCGCCATGGACCGCAAGCAATCCGGCCTCTACAAGGGCACCATCAGCGCTACAGTGGCGTTCAACGGCGACGCCGACTTCCTGACCGAGGTCGAGCCGCGTGCGTCGTTTGTGCTGCCGCGCGAGGGCGGCATCCTTTGGCTTGATTGTCTGGCCGTGCTGGCGCAGTCGCGTCATAAGCCCGAGGCCTATGCCCTGCTAGATTTTTTGAACCGGCCGAAGGTCGCCGCACGCAATGCCCTGTTCGTCCACTATGCCAGCCCCAACGCGGCGGCTTTGCGTCATATGCCCGCGGATTTTCTCGCCAATCGCACGATCTTCCCGACGCCAGAGGAGGTTGAGCGTGCTGAATTCGAGGCCCCAGTGCCGCCGCGGATCCAGAAGCGCATCAACGAAATCGTCGCTCGTGTGCTGCGTTAAGCGTCAGTCGTGAGAGCGGGCCTCTCACTGAAGGTGGTTGCTACCATCGTGCCGCTGGTGTTTGCACCGCTGGCGGTGCTGGCGGGCTTGTCTTTATACCAATTGAAACAGTCCGAACGCGTGCGTACGCAAGAGGTCATGCGTGGCGCCTTGCGCAATCTGGCGATGGACGTTCGCAGCGAAATTGAAACGTCGCAGCGCAACCTGAAGTTTTTCGCCGATGCCAGCGATGTTCGTAAATACGCTGGAACGAAGGATGAGGTCCGGCGCTACAACCTGCTCCAACCTGGTTTCATTGATTACCTTAAAGAGATCCGCCGCGCCTATCCCGCCTACGAAGAGCTGCGCTTCATCCTGCCCGACGGCTACGAGGACACCCGCGTCGCGTCGAGCCAGTTGCCCAATCTGACCGAGGACGAGTCTGGCACGCCCCTGTTCCGCGCCATAAAAAGTATGGCAGGCGATTCCTACACGGAGATTGCCGTTCATCCCGATGCAAACGCACTTCGGCTTTTGCAGGCGCAACGCGTCTACCCGCTGGACACCAGCATAGGCCTGGGTGTGACGCCGACGGATCTGGCGGGCTATCTGGTGATGAGCCGGGATCTGAAGTTTGTGCAGAAGACTGTCGAGGAGCTTAACCGCAACATCAGCGGGGAGTTGCTGGTGGTGGATGCGGCAGGGCGGGTGCTCGCAACGCGCGATCGAGCCAGACTGGGCAAGCTCGTGGCGGACGACGCCTTGCAACGGCTGCACCGCTTGCAGCAGCGCGCTGAAGACACTCCCGACCCGTTCACCGCGGAGCTCCTGCCCAACCTGTTCGTGATTGCGGAGCTGCCAGACTCGATTTTCAGCAATTCCGCAGCGGCATTGGCGCGCGCACTACTGATCACCGCTGCCTTGGCGGTGGTCCTTACGTCCTTTCTGCTCTCGTTGTTACTGGCGCGACTGGTCGTACGTCCGGTGCAGACCTTGACCGCAGCAACGGTTGAAATCGGCAACGAGCGCCCGACTGGCGTGTTACCAACCGCACGTGATGACGAAATTGGCGCGCTCGCCCGGGCGCTCGAATTCATGCGTAAAACCCTGCTGGAGCGGCGTCAGGGTTTGCTGGAGCAGAATCGCTTGCTGGCCGAGCGTGGCGCCCAACTCGAGTTTGCGCGCGATGCGGCGCAGGCGGCGAATCGTGCGAAAAGTGCCTTTCTGGCGACCATGAGCCACGAGATTCGCACCCCCATGAACGGTGTCTTGGGGATGACCGAATTGTTGCTGGGCACCTCCCTGCAGGCGCGCCAGCGAAGCTACGCCACGACCATCTTGCAGTCGGGTCAGAATCTGCTGTCGATCATCAACGACATCCTCGATTTCTCGAAGATCGAGGAAGGCAAACTCAGCCTGCACATCGCTCCGTTCAGTCCCGGCGAGCTCTGCGAAGAGCTTATCGATGCGCTGGGCGCCACCGCCTTCGGCCGCAGTATCGAACTGATCTGCGACCTCGAACCGGCGTTATTCACACCGGTCGAGGGCGATCAGGCGCGCCTGCGACAGGTGCTGATCAATCTGGTGGGCAACGCCATCAAGTTCACCGACCGCGGTGAAGTTATCTTGCGTGGACGAGCCGTCCGGGACCAGTTTCCCAGCGTGCGATTCGAGATCATCGATACCGGCATCGGCATTCCGGCCGACGTGCTCTTGCATATTTTCGAGCCTTTTTATCAGGTGGACGGAACGGCCAGTCGTCGCCATGGCGGGACCGGGCTAGGGCTCGCGATTGTGCGGCAATTGCTGGAGGCGATGGGCGGCAAAATCAGCCTGCAGAGCGAGGAGGGCGCGGGCACCCGCGTCACGGTTGAACTGCCATTTGACTGTCCGCCGCTCCCTTTGCCCGCGCCCCGGGGACTGGCCTTGGTGGGTTGCGAATCGAGCGGCCAGAGCGCTGCCGTGCAAGCCCTGCTTGAGGCGCGTGGATACGAGGTGCAGCGTATCGCCGTAGAAGAAGACCTGCAGGCCCGGCGGGCTGCCGTGGCGGTGCCGCCGGCTTTGATCGTGGTGGAAAAACGCTTCTTGCAGGCGATGCGCCGGGAATTCGGCGCCGAGCCGGCCGGCCCGCGGGCCATCGTGCTGAAGCGGCGGCTGGACGCCGGCGACGACGGCAATACCTGGTCGAATCATCCGCGTAATGTGCTGGAACTTCCGCTGCGACGGCGCGAAGTCGAGTACCTGCTGGGTGGACTCGAAACCGCCAGCCCGGCCTGCGCCGATGCGGCGTCGGCGCGGGAGTGCAGAACCCGCGTGCTGGTGGCAGACGGCGACATGATCAACCAGCTGGTGCTGGTAGAAATGCTCTCGATTCTCGGCCTGCACTGTACGACCGCCAATACGGCAGAAGACCTGTTGAAGCGGCTTGAACAAAGCCTGCTCGGCGACGCGCCGACCGGCTTCGGCTGGATTTTGCTCGATGGGCAACTCGCAGACATGGACGCCCTCCGGGTGATCGGGCTGATCAAGGCCATGGAGCAGCGCCATGGGCTGGCGGTCGGTGCCGCCTTGATTGGCCTTGGCTCGGCGGCGCGCGCGCAGGAGCGGGCGCATTGTCTGGCGGCCGGCATGGACGACTTCCTCGAGCGGCCTTGTTCACAGGTCGAGCTGGAAAGCCTGTTGGCACGCTGGCGCCCGGCCGCGCGCGGCGAGGGCAACGCAGATCAGGGCTGATCTGGTCGTCGCATGCCCGGGCGCGGGCCGCTACAATCCCGATGCTGTTGTGCACCAGCGCGAACCCATCAGGAGCTTGCAGATGAACGCCTTCCGGTTGACCCCCCAGGACGAATACACCCACCGTCCGAGCGCTGAAAAAAACTTCAACGAAAGCGTTTATCTGAACGCCTTTGACGAGCACGGCACCTACGGTGGCTGGATGCGCTTGGGCAATCGGGTCAACGAGGGGCGGGCCGAGCTTTCGGTGTGTCTGTATCTGCCCGATGGCAAAGTGGCCTGCCAGTTCGGGCGCCCCGCCATCACCCACAACGATGCTCACGATGCCGGCGGCCTGCGCTACAAGGTGCTGACGCCGCTCGAGCAGGTGCAAATGAACTACGACGGCGAGGTGATGTTGCTCGAGGATCCCGAGTGGATGCGCGAGCCGAAGGTCGCCTTCGCGCGCGCTGCGCGGGTGCCTTGCGCGGTTGAGTTTCGCCACGAGGGCGTGTCGCCCTTGCACGGGGGCGAACCGACCGACGACAGCACGCCCACCATGTACGGCCGCAACTTCTCGCTGGGGCATTTCAACCAGCACACGCGGGCCAGCGGCCACATTCAGGTGGGCGAGCAGCGCTTGACGCTGGCCGGCTTCGGCTGGCGCGACCACTCCTGGGGTCCGCGCTACTGGACCAACATCTATTTCTATCGCCTGTTTATCGCCAATTTTGGCGCTGACCGCGGCTTCATGATTCTCAAAATCACCGACCGCAACGGCCTCACTCGTCGCTGCGGCGTGCTGCAGTACGACGGCCAGTACGAGGAAATCACCGACCTCGACCTCTTTACCGAATGGACCCCGCGCAAGGATCCGGCGCGCATGATGTTGGGCGTGCGCACGGCTCAGCGGGCGGTTCGTATCGAGGGTGAAGTCCTGTGTATGCTGCCGTTGCGGAACCGCCGCGAAGAAAACGGCGTCAGCCTGCAGTCGCGGATCGCGGAAGGCTTTACCCGCTGGACCTGGGGTGACCGTCAGGGGCTGGGGATGACCGAATACATCGAGGTGCTGGAGAACGGCGAACCGGTCGGCTATCCGCTGTAAATCGAGCACACGGTTCCACGTCCTGATGAACGCGCCAAACGCACTCTCCGATCCGCTGGTCACCATCATCGAACGTCTGCGCGCTGCGGTGCGCCGGCGCTTCGGCGAGGCGGCCGACATTGACCGTATCGACGTCGCCACGCTGGGCGGCTCGAACCGTACCCTGCTGTTTGATTTGGTCGACGGCGCAGCGCGCCGGCGGCTGGTGTTCCGGCAGGAAACCTACACCCTGCCCAATTCGCCGTTCATCGCGCCGCATCCGCAGTTCAAGCTGTTGCAGATTGCGCAGCGGCGCGGTGTACCGGTGCCCGATCCGGTCTTTGAATTCGCGCCTGAAGACGAACTTGACCGCGGCTATGTGGTGGGCTTCGTAGAGGGCGAAACTTTGCCCCGGCGACTGCTGCATGACGCGCGCTTTGCCGACGCGCGCAAGGTCTTCAGTACCGAGGCTGCCGGCATTCTGGCTCGCTTACATGCGGCCGACCCGGCTGAAGCGGCGTTTCTGGCCGACACCCCGGACTCGCTTGACCCGCTGGGGGCGCAACTCGCGCGGCTCGACTACTACGGCGAAGCGCATCCCGCGCTAGAGCTTGCCGTGCGCTGGCTGGAACAGCGCCGGCCGCAGCATGCGCGGCGGGTGCTGCTCCACGGCGATTTTCGCGTTGGCAACATGATTATGGGACCGGAAGGGATCCGGGCGGTGCTCGACTGGGAGTGCTCACACCTCGGCGACCCGATGGAAGATTTTGGCTGGCTGTGCTTGCGCTCCTGGCGTTTCGGTAACCACGATCTGGCAGTCGGCGGCATCGGGCAGCGGGCGGCGTTTTATGCGGCTTACGAAGCAGCCGGGGGGCAGCCGGTCGATCCGGGTGCGGTGCGCTGGTGGGAGATTTTCGGCTTTGTCCGCTGGATGGTGCTGAACATCATGCAGGCCCACGGGCACTGGAGCGGCGAGCGCCGTTCGCCGGCCTTTGCCGCCTGCGGTCGCAATACCTGTCTCATCGAATACGACCTGCTGATGAGCCTGCTCGGCCAGTACGACTGAGCAAGCCGGAGTCCACCCATGCATCGCGACGCCCCCGAACTGCCCGAAATCCTGCGCACCGTGCGCGAATTCGTGGACGAGATCACCGACCGCCTCGGCGGGCAGGACCGCTATCACGCGCTCTGCACCAGCTACCTGCTGGCGGTTGCTGAACGCGAACTGGCGCACGGGCCGGCGGTCGACGAGGCCGAGCACGCCATGTTCAGCGAGTGGGCAGGCGACAGCGGCAGGCTCGCCGCGCAAATTCGTAGCGGCGCGCTCGACGCCCAGTGGGATCGCCTGTTCCCGCTTCTGCTCACGCATGTCATCAACAAAGTTCGGATTTCCAAGCCCGAGCACCTGCATCCCATGCATCGCGAAGGCTGAGTCCCCCGGAGAGACCCCTCATGGCCAATACCAGAATTCGATTCTCGATCGCCGACGGCATTGCCCGTCTGGTCTTCTGCGATGTCGAGCGTCACCACGCGGTCGATGGGCAGTTCACCCGCGAACTCGCTGACGCGGCCCGTCAGTGCGAAGCGACTGCCGGCCTGAAAGCGGTGCTGATGACCGCCGAAGGCAAAGACTTCTGCGTCGGCGGCGACCTGCGCGAGTTCATCGCCGAGCGTCCGCGCATCCAGACCCACGTGCGCGACATGACCGTGCATTTTCACGCCGCCATTCTCACGCTTAACCGCCTGCCGGTGCCGGTGATTGCGGGGGTTAACGGGGTGGCTGCCGGCGGCGGTTTCAGTCTGGTGCTGATGGCAGATCTCGCGATTGCCGCGCGCTCGGCCAAATTCAATTTTGCGTACACCAAATCGGGGCTCACGCCCGACGGCGGTGCCACCTTCTTCCTGCCGCGTCTGGTCGGTCCGCAGCGGGCGTTTGATCTCATGGCGACCAACCCGACCCTGAGCGCCGAGCAGGCGCAGGCGCTGGGCCTTATCGCGCGAGTGGTGGATGACGAGGCGCTGGCGACGACGCTGGAGGAGACGGTGGCGAAAATCGCCAGCGCGCCGGCCAACGCGAACGGGCGCCTGAAGGGCCTGCTGCGGGCCAGCCTCAACAACTCACTGGAAGAGCAGTTCGAGCTTGAGGCGCGCTCCATTGCCAGCGGCTCGGCGCACCCCGAAACGCAGGCGGCAATCGACGCCTTTTTCCAGCGCACGCAGCGCTAAATCGGAGGTCTGTCGGGCGCGCTCCGTGGCGCTGCTGGCAGGCCTGAAAGCACCGGCTTTGTCGCATGGACAAAGCCGGACCCTTTGGCTATCGTCCGGGCAAATCCCGAGGAGCACCTCATGAACGAACGACTCTCCGCCGACACCGGCGCGCAGGCGGGCAACGCCTTTGATCTCTCCCCCGATCAGAAAATCATTCTCGACGAAGCGGACAAGTTCTCCCGCAAGGAACTCGCGCCGCTGGCCGCCCGCATGGACAACGAGGAATGGTGGCCGGAAGACGTCTTTCGCAAGATTGGCGAGCAGGGTTATTTCGGTCTCACGGTGCCGGAGAAATTTGGCGGTGTGGGTCTCGATTTCTTCACCAGCGGGCTGGTCTGTCAGGCCATGGCGCGCTGGAACTACGCGCTGTCCTTGTCCTACATCGCGCACGAGAATCTCTGCCTCAACAACATCTATCGCAACGCGAACGATGACCTGCGCTACAAGTACCTGCCCGACCTGTGCAGCGGCAAGGCCATTGGCGCGCTGGGGCTGACCGAACCCGGCGCGGGTTCGGATGCGCTGGGCTCGATGCGCACCACCGCCAAGCGCGATGGCAGCCACTACGTGCTCAACGGCACCAAGATTTACATCACCAACGGCCCGATTGCGGATGTCCTGCTGGTCTACGCCAAGACCGCGCCGGAGCGCGGCGCGCACGGCATTTCCGCCTTCATCGTAGAGAAGGACTTCCCCGGCTTCCGCGTCGCGCAGAAGCTGGTGAAGATGGGGTTCCGCGGCAGCCAGACTGGCGAACTCGTCTTCGACAACTGCCGGGTGCCGGTCGAGAACCTGGTGGGCGAAGAGAACAAGGGCGTGGCCGTGGTCATGAGCGGTCTTGATCTCGAACGCGCGGTCATTTCGCCGATTTGCGTCGGCATGGCCGAGCGCGCGCTGGAGCTGTCGATCGATTACGCGAAGACCCGCCAGCAGTTCGGCAAGCCACTGGCCTCGTTCCAGATGATTCAGTCGAAGATCGCCGACATGTACACCTGGGTCGAGACCATGCGCATCTACTGCTACCACGTGCTGGCGGCCGGTAACGCGCTGGAAGTCGGCGCCGGCGGCCGTGGCGCGATCCACGCGCAGTCTGCCGCTTCCATCATGTACACCGCCAATATGCTCAACAGCGTGCTCAACGAAGCGCTGCAGATCCACGGCGGGTCTGGCTACATGTGGGAAACCGAGATCAACCGGCTCTATCGCGGCATCAAGCTGCTGGAAATCGGCGCGGGCACGACCGAAGTGCGCAAGATGATTATCAGCCGCGAACTGCTGGGCCAATGAGCACTGAGGCCAGCGTGGATCCGCAGACCGAACTGGCCGAGCGGCCGCTGTCCTTTGCCCCCGGCTTGCTGAAAGGCAAGGTGGTGGTCGTGTCTGGCGGCGGCAGCGGCATTGGCCGCGCCACTGCCTGGATGGCGGTGCGACTGGGTGCCAGCGTGGTCGTCTGCGGTCGCACCGAAGATAAACTGCTGGCGGTCGCGGACGCCATGCGCGACCGGCGGCTGGATGGCGACTTTGAACCCGTCGACATTCGCGACCGCGCGCGGGTCGAGCGCGCCATCCACAACATCTGGGAACGCCACGGGCGCATCGACCTGCTGGTCAACAGCGCCGGCGGCCAGTTCCCGCAGGCCGCGATCGATTATTCCGAGAAAGGCTGGAACGCCGTCATCAACACCAACCTCACGGGCACCTGGAACGTGATGCAGCAGGCGGCGCTGAAGTGGCGGGAAACGGCAACCGGCGGCAGCATTGTCAACGTGGTGGTGGTGCCGCAGGGCTTGCACGGTGTGGCGCATACCTGTGCGGCGCGGGCCGGCGTGATTGCGCTTTCGCAGTCGCTGTCGGTGGAGTGGGCGCCGCTGGGGATCCGCGTGAACTGCGTGGCGCCGGGCGCCATCCGCACCGAAGGCTGGACGGTCTACACCGAAGAAGCCCGCAGCAAATACCCGGCTACCAATCCGCTGATGCGGGCCGGCGAGCCCTGGGAAGTGGCCGAAGCGATTTTGTTCGCCGGCGGACCCACCGGCGGGTTCATTAACGGCGAGGT
>JALRCR010000380.1 GCA_023257255.1 Gammaproteobacteria bacterium
CCGGCATTCGACGCGTCTTCACAGAGGCCTAGCCGGACCGATGCCGTGGGTGGCAACAGGAGCGCGGCATTCATGCCGCAGAATCGGGCGCAGGTTAGGACAGATTGAATCGCACTGTTGCAGCCAAGGTATCTGCGGCGTGACCGCCGCGCTCCCGTTCAAAACGGCGACTCCTCACCGTCCTCGCGGGTCTCGCCCATGTCGCTGAAGTCCGTGCGTGGCACAGCGGGGCGGAGGTTCCATTCCTCGCGCAGCTCGGGCGGGATTTCGGCGAGGAAGCGCGAGGGTTGCTGCATCATGTCGCCGCCGCCTTGCATGTAGCGCATGAGCGGATGGCTGAGGTAGAGCTCGTCCTTCGCCCGCGTGACGGCCACGTAGAAGAGCCGTCGCTCCTCCTCCTCGCCCTCGGGGTTGTCAACGGAACGCGCGGAGGGGAAGAGGCCGTCGCAGAGCATGATGACGAACACGACGCGGAACTCGAGGCCCTTGGCCTGGTGGATCGAGGAGAGGCGAATCTTCTCGTGGTCGTCCACACGCGGCTTGTCATCCTCGGCCTCGACGTTCGTGAGCAGCGCGAGTTGAGTGAGGAAATCCTCCATCGTCGGGAACTGCCGCGCGAAGCTGGCGAGCTGCTCCAAATCTTCGAGTCGGTTGCGGAAGTTGGGGTAAGTCGCCTTGAGGTAATCTTCGTAGCCCGCCTCCAGCACGAGGCGAATCATCGCGTCGGTCTTCGCGCGGAGCTCCGGCGCGCTGAGCTGGGCAATGGTGGCGGTGAATTGCGCCCAGGCGGCGGCGGCTTTCTTGGGAACGCTGCCGGAGATGCGCGCCAGTGTCGGAGCGAGCCG
>JALRCR010000381.1 GCA_023257255.1 Gammaproteobacteria bacterium
GGCAAGCAGAGCGGGCGCACGTTGGAAATTCAGCGGCTGATCGGCCGCAGCCTGCGCGCGGTGTTTGACCTGGCCGCTTTGGGCGAACGAACCATCACGCTTGATTGCGACGTCCTGCAGGCCGATGGCGGCACGCGCACCGCGGCGATCACCGGCGGCTATGTGGCGCTGGTGGACGCGGTGAGGCACCTGATGCAGCAGAAAATCATCACCAAGAATCCCATCCACGGCGCGATTGCCTCGGTCTCGGTGGGCATCAGTCAGGGCGTGCCGGTGCTGGATCTGGACTACGCCGAAGACTCCACCGCCGAAACCGACATGAACGTAGTGATGAACGCCGCCGGGCATTTTGTGGAAGTACAGGGTACGGCCGAGGGGCACGCGTTTCGGCGCGATGAACTAAACGCGCTCCTCGACCTGGCCGACAAGGGCATCCGCGAACTGCTGCTGGCGCAAGAAGCCTGTCTGGCCGAGCGCTAGAGGTCGCCATGAGCACGCTGGTGCTGGCCACAGGCAATCGCGGCAAGCAGCGCGAGTTCGCAGAACTGCTGGCCGGCTCGCCGTGGACGCTACGGCTGCAGTCGGAGTTTGAGATTGGGCCGGTGGAAGAAACCGGCCTGACTTTCGTGGAAAACGCGCTGATCAAGGCGCGCCACGCCGCGCTCGCGACCGGCCTGCCCACGGTGGCCGACGATTCCGGCATCGTGTGCGACGCACTGGACGGTGCGCCCGGGATCCGCTCCGCACGCTACAGCGGACCGCAGGCGACGGATGAGGAAAACCTGCAGCAGCTGCTCAGCGCGATGGCCGATGTGGTGGA
>JALRCR010000382.1 GCA_023257255.1 Gammaproteobacteria bacterium
GGCGTGGATGAGGAGCGTTTTCCGGCGCGCGACATGATGTACACCATCAATGCCCTCAAGGAGCAGGGCATCCGTTCGGGCCAGGCCGAGGCGCACGACGCCCATACCCGCCGCAAGATGGAGATTTACGCCGAGTACGAAGTGCAGTGTCAGCGCGAGGGCGCCGTAGATTTTGCCGAACTGCTGTTGCGCGCCTATGAGCTGCTGCAACAGGATGAGGCGCTGCGCACGCATTACCAGCAGCGTTTCCGCCATATTCTGGTGGACGAGTTTCAGGATACGAACCCGCTGCAATATGCCTGGCTGCAGCTGTTGTGTGGGCCGCAAGCCGCGATTTTTGCGGTGGGCGACGACGACCAGTCGATCTATGCGTTTCGCGGGGCCGATGTGGCCAATATGCGCGGCTTCGAGCGTGACTATGCCAAGGGCAATGTGATTCGCCTGGAGCAAAACTACCGCTCGCACGGCAATATTCTGTCGGCAGCGAATGCGTTGATTACCAATAACGCCGACCGTCTTGGTAAGAATTTGTGGACAGATGCCGGCGAGGGCGAAAAGATTCGCGTGTTCCAGGGGGTCTCCGACCTGGACGAAGCCCGCTACATCATTGAAGAGATTGGTGAACTGAATCGCGACGGCGTGCCGCGCCATCAGATCGCACTGCTCTATCGCTCGAATGCGCAGTCACGGGTTCTGGAGCACGCCTTGTTCCAGGCGGGGATTCCGTACCGGGTTTATGGTGGGCTACGCTTCTTCGAACGGCAGGAAGTGAAGCACGCGTTGGCCTACCTGCGATTGATTGCGAATCAGGATGACG
>JALRCR010000383.1 GCA_023257255.1 Gammaproteobacteria bacterium
ACGGGGGGTGGGAATCGTGACAACCGCAGCGGACGGTGCGTCGAGCCACGGCGGCATCAAGGTCGGGATATGGGAACTTTCGCCCGGCATCGAGCGCCGTAATTTCTACGCGCTGCTGGGTGCTGCGTTCTTCTCCATCGGGCTGATGACGCTGGTCGGCAATCTGCGGCCGTATTTGTTCAATTCGATGCTCGGCATTCCCGACGACATCCAGGGCCGTGTCAGCGGCACCATGGACGTGATGAGCGAGATTCCGGCGCTGCTGCTGTCCGGGCTCGTGGGCGCGGCGTCCGATCGCTTGGGCCGCCGCATCATCTACGCCATGGGGTTCGGGATTCTCGCCATCGGCTATCTGTTGTTCCCGTTGGCGCAGTTCAACTGGACGCTGTACGCGATGATCTTCATCACCGCCTGCGGTGCTTCGCTGATCGCGGCGATGCTCTCGGCCGTGATTGCCGACTATCCGCAGGAGAGTTCGCGCGGCAAGCTCGTCGGCATCTGTTTTTTCCTCAATGGACTCGGCGTCGCGTCGCTCGTCGGGCTGGCCACGCAATTGCCGAAGTTCTACCTGGCGCAGGGTTTCGATGCCGTGGCGGCAGGCCGCGCGGCCTACTGGACGGTGGCAGCGCTGTGCTTGATTCCGCTCGTGATCGTGCTGCGTGGGCTGGCGCGACAAGCGCCCGGTCAGCTCAGCGAGCGTGAACCGCTGCTGGCGACCTTGCGCGTGGGTCTCGCCGCCGCGCGCGATGCCCGCGTGCGGTTGGCGTATTGTTCGGCAGCCGTGTCACGCGCGTCGCTGTCGATCATCAGCGC
>JALRCR010000384.1 GCA_023257255.1 Gammaproteobacteria bacterium
TGCAACATCTCGACGCTCTGTCCGGTCGAAGGCGATCCGCTCGCCTCGCTCGAGGCGTTGGCGATGGAACTGGATGCGATGAACGAAAAACCGGCGGGCATCGCCCAGCCGAGTCGCCCCGAGCGTCCGATGGGCAAGTTCACGCTCGACGGTCTCGGTCAGGCGCTGGGCGCCACCATGCCCGAGGGCGCGATCGTGGTCGATGAATCGGTCACCACGGGCCGTGGCTTCTTTCCCTTCAGCGCCGGTGCGCCGCCGCACGACTGGCTGAACAACATGGGCGGCTCGATCGGCTTCGGCGGACCGGTTGCCGTCGGCGCTGCCGTCGCCTGCCCCGATCGCAAGGTCATCTGCATGATCGGCGACGGCTCGGCGATGTACACCATCCAATCGCTGTGGACGATGGCGCGCGAGAATCTCGACGTCTGCGTGATGATCTTCTCCAATCGCTCCTACAACATTCTCTACAGTCAGCTCGCCGATGTCGGCGCGGCCAATCCCGGTCCGCGCGCCATCGACATGCTGACGCTCGACCGCCCGACCCTGCAGTTCACCGACCTGGCCAAGGGCATGGGCGTGGCGAGCGGCAAGGCGAGCAACCTGGACGAGCTCACCAAGCAGCTCACCTACGCCATGTCGCAAAAGGGTCCGTATCTCATCGACGTGATCATGTGAGCGACGTTCGTCAGCGCACTCTGTTCGGGCGCCGGCGAGGAAAGAAACTGCGCGACGGGCAGCAATCGCTGCTCGACACGCTGTTGCCGCGCCTTCGGCTCGGCGTACCGCCCGAACCGCAAAAAATCGATCA
>JALRCR010000385.1 GCA_023257255.1 Gammaproteobacteria bacterium
GAGGTTCGTGGGCCGGTTGAGGAAATTGTTAGCACTTTGTTAACTGACTATTTGCAAGAAAACCCTCAAGACGCAAAAATTATCTGCGCAAAAATTATTGAAGCAGCAAGAGCTAGGGAGGCTGCTCGTAAAGCGCGGGACATGACTCGTCGTAAAGGCTTGCTAGATGGTTTAGGACTTCCTGGCAAATTAGCTGATTGCCAAGAAAAGGATCCAGCAAATTCAGAATTATTTATTGTCGAGGGTGATTCAGCGGGTGGTTCTGCAAAACAGGGTCGCGATAGAAAATTTCAAGCAATTTTGCCGCTTAAAGGAAAAATTCTTAACGTTGAAAAAGCACGCTTTGACAAAATGCTTAGTAGCCAGGAGGTGGTTACATTAATTACTGCACTTGGAACCGGCATTGGCAAAGAAGAATATAACGCTGATAAGTTGCGTTATCACCGCATCATCATCATGACCGACGCGGATGTTGACGGTAGCCACATTAGAACATTGCTTTTGACCTTCTTCTATCGTCAAATGCCAGAACTAGTTGAGCGCGGACATATTTATATTGCCCAACCACCACTATATAAAGTTAAGCAAGGTAAAAATGAGCAGTACATCAAGGATGATGTTGCGTTGAATGCTTACTTGTTAAATCTAGCCCTAGAAAACGCTAGTATTGTGTTGGCAGACGGTTCAGTTATTGATAATGAGCGCCTAACAAGCTTATCTACTGACTATCAAACGATTCAAAGTATTGTTGATCGTTTGTCCAGAACTATGGATGAAGGTGCATTACGCGCCATTGCTAATGGGGT
>JALRCR010000386.1 GCA_023257255.1 Gammaproteobacteria bacterium
GGCCGCTGCGCGGCGCCGGGGGGAATTGAAACCGCGGGCCGCTGACGCTCTCGATCGGCGCCTCGATCCGCTCCACCTTGTCGAGCAGCTTCTCGCGGCTCTTGGCCTGGGTGGAGCGGGTGGCGCTGGCGCGGAAGCGATCGATGTAGGCCTGCTGGGTGGCCAGCTCCTTCTGCTGGCGTTCGAAGGCGGCCTGGCCGGCCTCGCGCTCCAGGGCCTTCTGCTCCAGGTGCTGGCTGTAGTTGCCCAGGTAGCTGCGGGAGATGCCCCGCTCGGTTTCCACGATCTGATTGCAGACCCGATCGAGGAAGGCCCGGTCGTGGCTGATCACCACCAGCGGGCAGGTCTGGCCGATCAGGTAGCCCTCCAGCCACTGGATCGTTTCCACATCCAGGTGGTTGGTGGGTTCGTCGAGCAGCAGCAGATCCGGCTCCTGGAGCAGCACCTTGCCCAGGGCGATGCGCATCTGCCAGCCGCCGGAGTAGTCGCCCACCAGCTGCTCGGCCCCCTCCGGGCTGAAGCCGATCGTGGGCAGCAGCTTGTCGATGCGGGCATCGAGTTCGTAGCCGTGCAGGCTCTCGAAGCGGCTCTGCAGGCTGCCCAGCTCGTGGATCAGCTCATCGAGGTGGTCGGGGTCGTTGGCGGCCCGCTCCGAGCCCATGTCCTCCTCCACCTGCCGCTGGCGGTTCAGCACCTCGGCCGCTTCCCCGAAGGCCTGGAAGAGTTCCTGGCGCACCGTGTGCTCGAGGTCGACATCGAACTCCTGCTGCAGGTACACGATGCGGGGGTTGCCCTGCTTCACC
>JALRCR010000387.1 GCA_023257255.1 Gammaproteobacteria bacterium
GAGACGTTGAGGATCACCTTGCGGATGCGCACGTGCGAGGGGGTCACCTCGACGCACTCGTCCTCGCGGCAGAACTCCAGGCACTGCTCGAGCGACAGCTTCTTCGGGGGGATGACCTTCTCGAAGTTGTCCGACGTCGCCGAGCGGATGTTGGTCTGCTTCTTCTCCTTGGTGATGTTGACGTCCATGTCGTCGTCGCGGGAGTTCTCGCCGACGATCATGCCCTCGTAGACCTCCGTCGCGGGCTCGACGAACAGCACGCCGCGCTCCTGCAGGTTGGTCATGGCGAACGACGTGACCGCGCCGGCGCGGTCGGCCACCAGGGAGCCCGACGGACGGGTCGAGATGTCGCCGAACCACGGCTCGTAGCCCTCGGAGATGTGGTGGGCGATGCCCGTGCCGCGGGTGTCGGTGAGGAACTCGGTGCGGAAGCCGATGAGGCCGCGCGCCGGCACCAGGAACTCCATGCGGACCCAGCCGGTGCCGTGGTTGATCATCTGCTCCATGCGACCCTTGCGGACCGCGAGCAGCTGCGTGATCGTGCCGAGGTACTCCTCGGGCGCGTCGATGGTCAGGCGCTCGACCGGCTCGTGCAGCTTGCCGTCGATCTCCTTCGTGACCACCTGGGGCTTGCCGACCGTGAGCTCGAACCCCTCGCGCTTCATCAGCTCGACGAGGATGGCCAGCTGGAGCTCGCCGCGGCCCTGCACCTCCCAGGTGTCAGGCCGCTCGGTGGGCAGCACGCGGATCGAGACGTTGCCGATGAGCTCCTGGTCCAGGCGCGACTTCACCATGTTC
>JALRCR010000388.1 GCA_023257255.1 Gammaproteobacteria bacterium
ATGCCAATCCTGGAGCCGCGATAGCGAAGGCAATCAAAGTGAGCGTGAGGGGTTTGCGAACGGTCATGGTGTTGTCCCTTGATTTCTAGAGGAAGATTGGTATCTATTGGAGAATGTGTTGGAATGATCGCTGCCCAATCAATTGGAGAGCCTGGAACGCAGCTTACTATGAGAACATTCCACGTTGGAGGAACAGCTCAAATTAAACAAGAGTCATCGATTACTGCACCATCTGAGGGAGTATTAAAAGTTTCTAATCAAAACTTAATCGAAGATTCTAAAAAAGAATTAATAGTCATGGGAAGAAATACTGAAATTATTATTGAAAAAAATGGAACCAATGTTGCAATGTATAAAATTCCATATGGATCTAAACTTTTTGCAAAACCAGATCAGCCAGTTAAAAAAGGTCAAAAAATTTGTGAATGGGATCCATATACTTTGCCAGTTATTTCAGAAACAGACGGTATTGTTAATTTTGTAGATTTGATCGATGGAGCCTCCGTTACTGATGCCACAGATGAAGCTACAGGAATTTCTTCTAAAGTTGTTTTAGATTGGAGAGGTCAATCAAAGAATCTTGATCTAAAACCAAGAATTACTTTAAGAGATAGTAAAGGAAAAGTTGTTAAAAAAGCAGATGACAATGAGGCAAGATATTATTTAGTTCCAGAAACTATTTTATCAGTTGAAGATGGCGATAAAGTTAATGCCGGAGATGTATTAGCTAGACTACCTAAAGCAACTTCTAAAACAAAAGACATCACTGGTGGATTACCAAGAGTTGCTGA
>JALRCR010000389.1 GCA_023257255.1 Gammaproteobacteria bacterium
AGCAGTTCGCGAATCGTCTCGGGGGCGCGCGACACCATCTCGGGATCACCCGGACCGTTCGAGAGAAACACTCCGTCGGGACTCATGGCCAGCACGTCGGCCGCCGGCGTGCGCGCAGGCACGACTCGCACGTGGGCGATTTGCGACAGGCAGCGCAGGATCGTCGACTTGATGCCGAAGTCGTAGGCGACCACGTTGAACGGTTTCACGCCCGTGGCTGCCGTAGATTTCACGTCGTACGGCGTCACCGTCGTCACCTGCGCGACGAGGTTCTTGCCGGCCGTGCCCTTTTCTTTTGCCAGCGCTGCGCGCAACGCTGATTCGTCGGCGGTGCCGAACACCCCGACCATCGCCCCCGCGTCGCGCAGCACTCGCGTGAGACGACGGGTGTCGATACCGGCGATGCCGGCCAGATTGCGCTCGCGCAAGAACACTTCGAGCGGCTCGTCGCTGCGCCAGTTGCTGCGGCGCCGCGCCAGGTCGCGGATGATGACACCGCGGGCGTGCGACTTTTTTGCTTCGTTGTCATGGCGCGACACGCCGTAGTTGCCGATGTGCGGATACGTGAGGGTCACGATCTGCTGGCGGTAGCTGGGGTCGGTGAGGATTTCCTGATAGCCGGTGATCGAGGTGTTGAACACCACTTCACCGACGGTCTGGCCGGTGGCGCCGATGGAGGCGCCTATAAAGACCGTGCCGTCTGCGAGCGCGAGGATGGCTTTTGCTGGGACGGTAAACACGGGATTCTCCAGTTTGGACGCACCTGTGCCCGGGGAGTGCAAC
>JALRCR010000038.1 GCA_023257255.1 Gammaproteobacteria bacterium
GTAAAGCACCGCATCTACCCACCGTGCAGGCGGAGTTGGCGACGCTCGCCAATGTCTCGCGGGATCGCAGCATCACGCCGGTGCTGAAGCCCGGCAAAACGCCCGGCAAGCTGGAAGTCGAACTGAAGGTCAAAGACGAGCTGCCGGTGCACGGCAGCGTTGAGATCAACG
The DNA here is from genome assembly GCA_023257255.1 of Gammaproteobacteria bacterium. Taxonomy (GTDB): domain Bacteria; phylum Pseudomonadota; class Gammaproteobacteria. The sequence goes on from JALRCR010000038.1 coordinate 172, forward strand.
ACCGCTACAGCGCCGACACCACGCGCATCCGGATCAGTGGCAGCCTGAGCTACGACAACCTCTTCCAGCGCGGCCACAGCATTGGCGTGTCCTATCTGGTGTCGCCGGAAGACCCGGACGAAGTTGAAGTGCTCTCGGGCAATTACCTGTGGCGCTTTGCCGGCAACAACCATCTGCTGTCGCTGTATGCGGTGCGTTCTAACAGCAATATCGCGACCGTCGGCACGCTGGGTGTGGTGGGCAACGGCACCATCGCCGGTCTGCGCTACACCATTCCGCTACGTCCGCAGGGCAACTATTTCCAGAGCGTCACGCTGGGCTTCGACCATAAAGATTTCGGCGAGTCGATTGGCCTTCAGGGCAATGACAGCGTCAACACACCAATCACTTATTCGCTGTTTAACGTCGGCTACAGCGGCACGCACTACGGCGACCAGACGGTAAGCCGCTACGACGCCACGCTTAATTTTGGGCTCCGCGGACTGGGCAATGCCGCGAAGGAGTTTGAACGCAAACGTTTCCGCGCCCTGCCGGATTTTGCCTATCTGCAACTGTCGGCAGACCACGAACGACCGCTCTACGCCGGCCTGCGGATATTCGGGAAGTTGGAAGGGCAGGCGAGCAATTCGCCGCTCATCAGCAATGAATCCTATGCCGCGGGTGGCGTGGATTCGGTGCGCGGGTATCTGGAATCGGAAAAGCAGGGCGATGACGCCCTGAGTGCGAGCCTTGAACTGCGTTACCCGGAACTCCGGCCGGCCGGCTGGAACTGGCTGAAACACGCCGAGCTGTTTGCCTACACCGACGCGACCGGTCTGCGGATTCGGCGCGCGCTGCCCGGGGTAAAAGAGACGGTGCTGCTGTGGAGCACCGGGCTCGGCCTGCGTCTGACCGGCTTTGAGACGGTGAACGCGCTGCTGGTCTGGGGCCATCCGCTGCGCGATTCAGAGCGCACCCGGGCGGGCGACGACCGGGTCCATTTCAGTCTCGGCTATGACTTCTAGGTTCACGGCATTTCGTCATCTTTATGTCATCCGCTTGTCACAGTTCCGCCCAACCATAGGCCTACCTTGAAGTAGAAATCGCGTGGAAAACACTTCCCCCATGTCCCGAATCGCTGCGCTCGCCGCCTGTCTCCTGCTGCTCTCTACCAACGCCCTGGCCTGGTGGAACGGCGAGTGGTCTTACCGCAAGGCCATCACCCTCGACACCACCCCGGCCGGCGCCAATATCGCGCAGGACCTGTCCGACGTGCCGGTGCTGCTTCGGCTACACACAGGAAATTTCACACATTTCCTGGACCTTTCCGAGGGCGGTGCGGATATTTCACTGATCGCAGGCGACGACCAGACGCCGCTGGCCTACCACATCGAGAAACTCGACGTGGTCAACGAACTCGCTTTCATCTGGGTCAAGCTGCCGCAGCTGAAAGCCAGTTCAGGCCCGGCGCCCCTCGCCGGCAGCGATGCCGAGGGGCAGGCCGCCGATGGCAGCAACAAGCTCTACCTCTATTTTGGCAACCCGAAAGCCGTGCGTGCGGGCAGCGCTGCGGCGACCTACCCGGCGAACACCGCGCTGGTCTATCACTTCGATGAGGTCAGCGGGGTGCCGACCGATCGCGGACCGGCCGCCCTGCCAGCCCCGAGCTTCACCGGACAACCGAATCCGGCGTCGCTGATTGGCGCTGGCGCCCGTTTCCTTGGCACCAGCCAACTCAAGATTGAAGACGCGCCGGGTCTGGCGCTGAATCCGGCGCAGGGCTGGGGGTTCCAGACCTGGTTGAAAATCGACGGTTCGCAGACCAACGTCTACCTGCTCGATCGCCAAAACGGCTCCCAGCGCCTCAGCGTGGTGCTGAACGGCACGGCAGCCAAACTGCTCTACACCGCGGCTGATGGCACTACCGCCGAAACCGCCGAGGCGCCGCTGACGCCCGCGGCCTGGCACCACCTCGCGCTGAGCAGCCAGAACGGCCAGTTCACGCTGTATGTCGACGGCGCGGCGGCGGGTGGCTTCAGCGCCGCCGTGGAACCGCTCACCGGCGCCATCAGCATCGGCGCCGCCCTCGACGGCACGGGCGGCATGGCCGGCGATATCGACGAACTGCGGATCTACAACGCGGCCCCAGGCGCGGACGCCGTCCGCTTCGCGGCGGTGACCGAAGGTGTCGACGTCAAAGGCATCACCTATCTGGCCGACGAAGGCGTGGACGCGGAAGGCGCCGGCGAGGCGGGCGAGGGGCACTCGTCTTACTTCGGCATCATCCTTAACCAGGTGTTCGGCAACGATCAGGCAATCATCGAGCAAGCCGTGATCGGGCTCTGCGCGGTGATGGCGCTGATTGCCTTCGCGGTGATGATCCTGAAGCAGGTTTATTTGATGCGCTGTCGCACGGCCACCGCGCGTTTTCTTGAAGCCTACGAGACGCTTGGCGTCGACGACGGGGCGGGCATTGACGGCCTTTATGAGCGTGCCGGGGCCTACAGCCAGTCGCCGCTGTTCCGGATTTATCGGCAGGGCATCAACGAGATTCGGCGCCGTACCCAGGCCGGCGCGGCGGTGCAGGTAAACCAGCGCGCGCTGGTTGCCATCCGCGCGGCGCTGGATGCGGTGATGATCCGCGAAGGCCAGCGGCTCAACGCCCAGATGGTCTTGCTGACCATCGCTATCTCCGGCGGCCCGTTCATCGGCCTGTTGGGCACGGTGGTCGGCGTGATGGTGACCTTCGCCGCGATTGCCGCCTCAGGCGACGTGAACATCAATGCCATCGCGCCCGGCATGGCGGCCGCGCTGCTTGCGACTACCGCTGGCCTCGCGGTCGCGATCCCCTCGCTCTTTGGCTACAACTATCTGGGCTCGAAAGTAAAAGAACTCTCGGCGGACATGCACGTATTCGCCGACGAATATCTGGCCCGTATCAACGAGCTTTACGGCGAATAGGCAGCGTTACCCATGGCCAGCGCCGGTCCAGAAGACAACGAACCATACGATGACATCAACATCACGCCGATGCTCGATCTGGCGTATGTGCTGCTGATCATTTTCATCATCATGACCACTGCGAGCGTGCAGGGCATCAAGGTCAATTTGCCGCAGGCAAGTTCGGCGCCAAGCCTTGCCAAGCCCAAAACCAAGGCGGTGACGATCACCGCCGAGGGCCAGATTTATCTCGATACCTACCCGGTAACGCTGGAGGAACTGGAGCAGCGCCTGAGCCAGTTCAAGGCCGCCGATCCGGAACTGCCGGTCGTGGTTAAAGGCGACGCGGCCGTGCAGTACCAGAAAGTGATGGAAGTGCTGGACATGCTTGGGCGGCTTGAAATTACGCAGCTGGGTCTGGTGACCCAGAAGCTGGTGAAATGAATTTTGGGCCAGCGGGATCACGACAAACCGGAAGCCAGAAACTGGCGGCCGCTGGCCATCGGCTTGCTGGTGGGGTGTGCGCTGGTGGCGCTGATTATCTACGGCGCGCTGCGTTTGATGGCGAACTCGAAAGCCTCGCCGCCGCCGCGCGAGCAGCAGATCATGATCATGCCGCAACAAGCGCCGCCGCCGCCGCCACCGCCGCCCAAGGAAGAACCGCCTCCGCCGCCGGAGGAGCAGAAGATCGAAGAGCCGCCACCGGAAGCGCCGCCGCAAGAAGAGGCTGACGCCAGCGACGAGGCGCCCCCGGGCGATGAGCTCGGGGTCGACGGCGAGGGTTCAGGTAGCGGTGACGGCTTCGGCCTGGTGGGTAAGAAAGGCGGCCGCGGGCTCATCGGCGGCGGCGATAGAAATCGCTGGTTTGCGGGTCAGGTGCAGCAGGATTTGCAGCGACAGCTGGCAGAAAACGAGGAGGCGCGCGCGGCCAAGTACGCCGTGGTGGTGCGCCTGTGGTTCAAGCCAGACGGTCAGGTTGAACGTTACGAATTGAATGGAACCGTAGGCGACCGTCAGAGCGAGGCCGCGTTGAAGCGCGTGCTTGACCAGCTGCGGCTGGGCAGCGCGCCGCCTGAAGACATGCCCCAGCCGCTCAAGCTGCGGATCGTTTCACGTTAAGAGGATGAATGACGAAGTGAGCCGGAACAGACAGGTTTGGCGGGTCTTCCCACTGGTCGTTGGCATGGGGCTGGGTTCGCTTGCCCTTGCCGCCAGCGCCAACGAACAGCAGGAACTCCTGCAACTCAAGAACACCGTGGTCAATCTGGTGGACGCGCTGGTTGCGCAGGGCGTGCTGGACAAGCAGCAGGCAGCTGCGCTGATCAGCAAGGCTGAGGCCGATGCCAAACGGCAGGCCGCAGCACAAATGGCGGCAGCGCCGGCCGCCGCGGCGGCTGGTGCGGCCACGGTCGAGGCCAGCGCGGCCCCGGCGGTCGCCGGCAAGCAGGTCGTGCGCGTGCCCTACGTGCCGGAATTCGTAAAGGAGGAGATCCGCAATCAACTCCGCGGCGAAATGCGGCAGGACGTGCTGGCCGACGTCACGGACAAGGCCAAAAAAGAACATTGGGGCACGCCCGGCGCGCTGCCCGGCTGGGTCAACGCGATCAAACTATCGGGCGACCTGCGCATTCGTAACCAGTTTGACAGCTATGGCGACGGGAACGCCGAAACGCTTGGCGGGCAGAATCTTTACCTGAACGTGCTGCGCGTCAACAGCGCGGGCAGTCTGGCCAGCGCTGGCAACAAGGCGTTTCTCAACACGTCCGAAGATCAGAACCGCTGGCGGGAGCGGGTACGGTTGGGCTTGAGCGCAAAAATTGCCGACCGCTGGAAACTCGATACGCGCATCGTGACCGGCACCTTTGATAATCCGGTGTCGGCCAACCTGACCATGGGCACCACCGGCAACCGGTTTGCAATCCAGCTTGACCGCGCGCTCATCCGCTACGACCGGCCGGATGCGCAGGGCATGACCTGGCTGACGCTGCAGGGCGGGCGCATGCCCAACCCGTTTCAGTCCACGGATCTGGTTTGGGATGAGGACCTTGGCTTTGACGGCGTGGCCGCCACCGTGCGTCACGGCATCGATTTCGCGGCGGATGAATTTGACCCTATCCAGCGCGATCGCAAGCTGTTTGTCACGGCCGGCGCATTTCCCTTGCAGCAGCCCGATTTTCAGGCGCAGGACCGCTGGCTGCTGGGCGGACAAGTGGGCGCGAACTGGGAGTTTGAAAACCAGAACCTGCTAACGATGGGCGTGGCGTTCTACGACTATCTGCACATCACGGGCAAGCGAAACACCCTGTTTAGCAAAGAAAACGACGGCACCGCGCCGCAGTTTCTACAGAAGGGAAATCTGCTGTTTAACATCGCCAACGGCAATCCCGGAGACGTCTTGTTTGGCCTGGCGTCGGACTATCGGCTGCTCGACGTGACCACCAGTTTGAATCTTGCGAATTTCGCGCCCTATCACGTGACCTTTACCGCCGACGTGGTGAAGAACCTCGGCTTCGACAAGGACGAAATCACCCGCCGCACGGGTGGCCTGACCTATCTCTATCCGGTCAGCGATCGCACGCTGGGCTTGCTGGCCGGCGTGCAGGTCGGCTGGCCGGAAGTGAATCGGCGGGGGCTCTGGCAGGTGGCCTTCGACTACCGCTATCTGCAACGCGATGCGGTGCTGGATGCGTTCACCGAATCAGATTTTCATCTGGGCGGCACGGATACCCAGGGCTATCGGATCAGCGGGCTCTACGGCCTGACGACCAATCTGTGGCTGCGTGCGCGCTGGCTGTCGGCGACCGAGATTGACGGACCGCCGCTGTCGATTGATTCGCTGCAGGTCGACCTCAATGCGCGCTTCTAGACGCCAGCGTCTGGGTCATGCGGCGTGGAGCGCGGTGCTCCTGCTGCTGGCCGTCAGCGCGTCGGCGGCCGAGGGGGGCGATGGGTCGGCCCGGGCACTGGCCAAGGCGCAGGCGCTGCTGAAGCAGGTGAATGCGCAAAAAGTGGCGGCCGAGACGGAGCTGGCGAAAGCCCGTCTGGAGTTGACCGAGAAAACGAGCCAGCTGGACCGCGCTACCGCGGAACTGAAAACCAGCAAGGCCGGGCTGGCAGCTGCCAGCACCCAGCTTGAGGCGGCCGACCGTAGCGGCAAGGCGCTGGGGGGTGAACTCGAGAAAAATCGCGCGACGCTCGCCAGCACCCGTGAAAAGCTGGCCGCCCTTGCGGCCCGCCACAAAGAGACCACCGCCAACCTGCGCGAGACCGAAGCGGCGCGGATGCAACTGGACGCCACACTCGCCGCCACCCGTACCGAGTTGCAAGACTCGGAGGCAAAGAATCTCGCGCTTTATCAGGCGAATCAGGCGTTGCTGGATGAAATGGGTCAGCAGACGCACCTCAGCCGTTTTTTCCGCGCCGAGCCCCTGACCGGGCTCGGTCAGGTCAAGGTCGAGAACATCCTGCAGGAATACCGCCACAAGCTCGAAGACAATCTACGGGCCAGCAATCAGGCCCGGGGAGCAAGCGCGCATGAATGAACCCGGGACCGGTGCTGGCATTAACGAGGAGGCGGCCGGGGAGGGCCGTCCCCTGCGCGAGCTGCGAAAGACCGGCCGCGCCGGTGGCAGACCGCCGCGCCGCCCCATGGTCGACGATATTCAGGACGACGCGCGCCGTAGTATCTCCGTCCGGATTAACACTTCTGACTACGGTCGATTGAAGGCCATCGCGCGCCGCCTCAGCGTGCGCGAATCGGATGTGTTCAGGCATCTGGTCCGCTTGGGCGTGGGGCGCTTGATGCGTGCGCTGGACAGCAATGCGCCAAGTCGCGAGCGCTATCGCTTGCTGGTGAGCCTGGCCGGCGAACTGGGCGAGGATTTCGGGCTGACGGTAGCGGACTGTGCGGCGCTTTTGTCCAGCCGCGCGTCGCCGCGTCTTAGCCTTGATTCGGCCGATGTTGAGCTGATCGGGATGGTGGCGGCCCATCCGCAGCATGCCTGTGCCGAGCTCGCGTCCTTGATCAAGGAACCGGTCGATGAGGCCAGTCTGGTGGCGAAACTAGGGCTTTATCTGGACCACAAGCACAACTTGCCCGGCGGCTGAGACCAGATTCCAAGGGGCTGGCTGGCAAATTTGCGCCCGCGCACGGCAGTGCGATTATCCGAAACAATGGCGTGTTCTCATGGGCTATAGTCGGCCCAGCGGGCGCTAGGCCCGGCCTTAAACACGCTTTATTGATTGCCAGATCCCGGCGCGCCTGCCCGCGGTCTGGTCCAAGGAAACGGACCCATCATGCATGTCATACCGCTTGTGCTAGCCGGAGGAGGGGGCACGCGACTGTGGCCGCTTTCCCGCAGCCATTACCCGAAGCAGTTTCTGTCGCTGACGGCGGGGTGCACCCTGCTTCAGAACACCGTGTTGCGTGCCCTGGGCGCGGAACTCGCATTGCCCGGACTGACCGCCCCGTTTGTGGTGTGCAACGAGGAGCACCGCTTTCTGGTGGGTGAGCAGGCGCGTCAGGCCGGCCATCCCTTCGAGACCATCCTGCTCGAACCTACGGGCAGAAACACCGCCCCTGCGCTCACCGTTGCCGCGCTGTGCGCGATACAGGGCGGCGCCGACCCCTTGCTCCTCACCATGCCGGCCGATCAAATGATTCAGGACGAGTTGGCCTTTCGTCGTGCGGTGTTAGTGGGCCTGCCGCAAGCGGCGGCAGGGAAGTTGGTGACCTTCGGCGTGCTGCCGACCAGCCCCGAGACCGGGTACGGCTACATCCAGCTTGGTGATGCGCTGGGCGCCGAGGCCGATGGCGCGTTTTCGATTGCCGGGTTCCGCGAAAAGCCGGGCAGGGCGCAGGCCGAGGCGTTTTTGGCAACCGGCGACTATCGCTGGAACGCGGGCATTTTTCTGCTTCGCGCCACCGTGTGGCTCGCTGCAATCGAGCGCTACCGCCCGGATATCCTGGCGGCTTGCCGTCTGGCAACGGAAGGGGGAAGCCGGGATGGCGAGTTTTTCCGCTTGGAACGTGCGGCCTTCGCGGCCTGTCCGGCAGAGTCGATCGACTATGCCGTGATGGAACAGTTGGCGCGGGACCAGCCCGCGCTGGCGGTCGTGGTCTCGCTAGACGCCGGTTGGTCAGACGTCGGCGCCTGGTCGAGCCTGTGGGAAGTTTCGTCGAAGGATGCTGCGGGTAATGTTGCCCGCGGCGATGTGCACTTGCTGGACTGCCATGACAGCCTGGTTTATGCGGAAAGCCGCTTGGTGACCGCTGTAGGTTGCGACAACCTGGTGGTCGTGGAGACGCCCGACGCCGTGCTGGTGATGCCCCGGGAGCGCGCGCAGGACGTCAAGGCTGTCGTCGACTGGCTCGCGGCCGCGGGGCGCAACGAGCGCCTGAGTCACCGCCGGGTCTACCGGCCCTGGGGCAGCTATGAAGGGGTGGACGCCGGCGATCGTTTTCAGGTGAAGCGGATTGTGGTCAAGCCGGGCGCGGCATTGTCGCTACAGATGCATCACCACCGGGCCGAGCACTGGATTGTGGTCAAGGGGACGGCCCGCGTGACGCGCGGCGATGAGGTGTTCCTGCTGAGCGAGAACCAGAGCACGTTCATCCCGCTAGGCGCCACCCATCGCCTTGAAAACCCGGGCACCATTCCGCTCGAGATGGTTGAAGTGCAGTCCGGTGCGTATCTGGGTGAAGACGATATCGTGCGCTTCGAGGATCGCTACCAGCGCCAGTGACCGTTTAAATGGGCCGGACAGGCATGCCCAGCCCGATGAATCAAGAATATGGAGATTAACGTGAGTTTTGTCAGATCCGCGCGCACCCTCAAACTACTGACCTGTTGCCTTGGACTCACGCTAGCGAGCGTCGCGCAGTCGGCGGACTATCTGCTGCGTCCGGGCGACGTGCTGCAGGTCTCGGTCTGGCATGAGGCCGAACTGAATGCGGAAGTGCTGGTCCGTCCTGACGGCAAATTCAGCTTTCCGCTGGCGGGCGAAATTACCGCCGCCGGCCGCAGCCCAGCGCAGGTGCGCGAGGAGCTGGTGAAGAAAATCGACGAGTTCATTCCCGATGCGGTGGCCACCGTGATGGTGAAGGAAATCGCCGGCAACAAGGCCTTCGTGGTCGGCAAGGTCACCCGGCCAGGGCCAATTCCGATGACGGAAGACACCAACGTCATGCAGGCCTTGTCGATGGCCGGCGGCACGGCCCAGTTTGCGGGCTTGAAAGACATCGTCATCCTGCGCGGACAGGCCGGAACCCAGACCGCCATCCCCTTCAACTACGATGAGGTGGAACGGGGCAAGGCGCTGGAGCAAAACATCGTGCTGCAGCCCGGAGATGTGGTGGTGGTGCCGTAGCAAGGCATCGGAGCTGCCGCGGTGTCAGTCAGGACGATTCATGGCGCGGTGCTGGCGACCGCCAGCCTGTTTGCCAGCGCCCAGACTCCAGCGCTGGAACTTAGCGTCAGCCCCGAATTTAACCTGGGGAGTCGGGCGACCGACAACGTCTTGTTCTCCGCCAACGATGTGCAGGATGCACTGGGTTTTGACACGGGCGGGCGGCTTAATCTGCTGGCCGAGACGCCGACCCTGCGCAGCAATGTCACACCGGATTTCAATTTTCGACGCTTCGCCGTGGGCGATAACCTGGACGCGGACGAATATGGCATTCGCAGCCAGCACCAGTGGAAAGCCAACGACCGGCTCACGGCCGCGCTGCAGGCCGATTACTACCAGGACTCCACGCTATCCACCGAATTGACCGACGCTGGCCGCCAGAACAACGTCAGCGATCGCGAAACGGTGAACCTGCAACCCAGCCTCGTGCTGGCGCTGGACGCGCTGACCCAGCTCAATGCGAGCTACGCCTACACCGACATCACGACCGACGCCACCGCGAATGCGGGTCTGGTGGACTATAGCTATCAGATGGCCACGGTGGGCGCGAGCCGGACTGTCTCTGACGACTGGCAGGTCTTTGCGACCGGGTTCATCAGCTGGTTTGATGTGCCTTCGCAACGCAGTTTCAACACCACTTACGGCGTTCAGACCGGGGCAACCTGGGCAGTCGACGAAGCAACCCGCATCAGCACCTCGGTTGGTTACCTGACAAGTGATATCGACTACGTCGATCTGGTGCCGGTGCTGGTATTCGACCCCGCCCCCCGAATTTTGCTACTGACGTTTGACCGGCAGGCAAGCACCGACGGCCCGATCGCGAGCATTAGCGTTGAACGCCAATTCGAGCACCTGCGCTTAAGCGGCAAGTATGCGCGTCAGGTCAGTCCGACCTTGCGCGGCGCGCAATCGCTGGAAGACGCGATGGACGTGCGCCTCGATTACGACTGGTCACCCGAGATCGCGCTGTTTGCCTACGGCCAGTACGCCATGCGCAGCGCGCAGGCTGACGTGAATCAGGCTGCAAGCGAAGACCTGAATCGGGACCAGTTCAACGCAAGCGGCGGCATGGCCTGGCGCGCCACCCGCTTAACGACCATTCGGGCCGAATATCGCTACGCCACCTCGGAAAGCAATCTCGCGCAGTCCGTCGCCAATGTGCACAGCCTGTTTGTGACCGTGAACTATCGTTTCGACCCGTTCTTCATCGGCTTCTGGTAACACTTGGCTGACAGCATGCCCGGCCTGCATCACGGAAAAAGGTAATGGAAGAGACCGTCCTCCCTAGCATCGACTACCGGGAAATCGCGCACCGCCGCGCCGTCCCCGCTTTGATTGTCGCCCTGTCACTGCTGCTCCTGGCGCTGGGTCTGGCACTGGGACTGCCGGCGGTCTACAAGTCGCGCGCGGTGGTGCTGATCGAGGCGCAGGAAATTCCGCAGGACATGGTGCGTTCGATGGTGACCAGTTTTGCCGACCAGCGGCTGCAGGTCATCAGCCAGCGCGTGCTCACCAGCACCAACCTGAATGCCATCATCCAGCGTTTTGATCTCTATCCCGCGGAGCGCAAACGGCAACCGCTGGAAGTGGTGCAGGAACAGATGCGCAAGGACATTAGCGTCGCGCCCATTAGCGCCGATGTGGTTGACCCCAAGCAGGGTCGGGCCGTGCAGGCCACGATTGCCTTTGAACTGGCCTATGAGAACAAGTCCCCCGAATTGGCCCAGCGCGTGGCGAACGAAATTGTCAGCCTGTTGCTCAATGAGAACCTCAAACAGCGCAGCGAAACCTCCGCCGATACGCTGGGATTCCTGAGCGCCGAAGCGGAGAAACTGGGCACCGAGGTGGCAAGCCTCGAGCAGAAGCTCGCCAGCTTCAAAACCAGCAACGCCAGCAGCCTGCCCGAACTGAGCAGCCTCAACATCGAATTGATGAACCGCACGGAAAGCGAAGTGTCGGCCGTGGATGGCCAGTTACGTTCGCTGGACCAGCAGCGCGTTTATCTGGAAAGCGAACTGGCCCAGCAGAAGCCGGTGAATCAACTGATGTCCGAGACGGGCGAGCGGATTCTGGGGCCATCGGACCGGCTGAAGATTCTGGAAAGTGAATTTGTGCCGCTGGCCGCACGCTACGGGAACAACCACCCGGACGTGGTGGCCAAACGTCGCGAAATCGACGCCTTGAAAGCACAGGTCGGGGTTGGCAACGCCGGCGCCGAGCTTGCCCTGCGGGTACAACGCGCGCAGGCCGACTACGCGATGCTGCTGAAAAAATATTCACCCGAGCATCCGGATGTGAAACGCCGCGGCCGGGAACTCGACCAGTTGCAGGCAGAACTCGCGTCAGCCTCGCGGGCCATGCCCGTGAACCCGCCGGCCAACCTGCCGCCGGATAATCCGGCCTACATCCAACTCAAGGCGCGGCTGGATGCCACGCTGGGTGATATCGGGGCGCTTCAGGCCCAGCGTGCCACCTTGCGCGCCAAAATTGCCGATCTGGAATTGCGCGTGACGAAAGCGCCGGAAACCGAAAGAGAATACCGGGGTCTTACCCGCGACTACGAAATTGCGCAGCGGAAATACCAGGAGGTGCTGGCAAAACGACAGGAAGCGGAGCTGGCCAATAATCTGGAGAGCAAGCAACGGGGCGAGCGTTTTTCGCTCATCGAGCCGCCCGTGATCCCCGAGCAGCCGTCTCGTCCGAATCGACTCGCAATTGCTTTTTTGGGGCTCGTGCTGGCTCTGGGCGGCGGGCTGGGCAGTGCCGCATTGCTGGAGGCGCTGGACACCCGAATCTACGGTCGGGGTGGTGTGGTGCGCCTGCTGGGCACGCCGCCGCTGGCGGTCATCCCGGTCCTGAAGATCGATCAGGCGACAGGGGTGGGGCGTGGGCGCGTGTGGATGATCGTCGGTAGCGCTCTGCTGATTGTCAGCGTGTTGCTGGCGCTGGTTCATGTGTTGGTCATCCCGTTGGATGTAGCGTTTTTCCGGGCCTTGCGGGTGCTGGGCGCTAACTCCGGGCCAACCGGATAACGAGGAGCTGGCAGATGGAACGAATTAAACAGGCACTGGAAAAAGCCAAGGCGGAGCGCGACGCCGCAGGTGGCGCAGAGCCCGCCGGCGCCCGGCCCAAGGAAGCGCCGCAAGCGCTGGAGTCAGCAGCAGGTCCGCAGGCCGGGTTGTTGCAGGAAACCAGCATCGCCTATTCGAGGACCCGGGTTGAAACGCCGGATACCGCGCACCTGCGCCGCAATATGGTGATTAGCGAAGACGGTGACCGCGCCGGTTTGACCGCCTACAAGATGCTGCGCACCCAGGTGCTTCAGCGCATGAACGCCCAGCAATGGAACGCGCTGGCGCTGACCAGCCCGGCCGCGGGCGACGGCAAGACGCTCACCGCGATCAATCTCGCCATCAGCATGGCGCGAGAATTGGGGCAGACCGTGTTGCTGGTGGATCTCGACCTTTGCAATCCCTCGATTCACAAATATCTGGGCTTGGCCCCGGGCCCTGGCGTGCTTGGATATCTACGCGACGGCGTGGCGATGAATGAAGTGCTGGTCAATCCCGGGATAGACCGCCTGGTGGTCATGCCAGGCGGCTTGCCGGTCGAGAACTCGTCGGAAATTCTCGCCAGTGGCGCGGTGGGAAAACTGGTCGCAGAGATGAAGTCGCGCTATCCCTCACGCATGGTGCTGTTTGATTTGCCGCCAATTCTCGCGACCGACGATGCCCTGTCATTCGCGCCGCACGTAGATGCGTTCTTGCTCGTGATCAGGGAAGGCAAGACCACCCGTCAGGAAATCGAGCATTCGCTGGAACTGTTACAAAACGTGCCGGTGCTGGGCACCGTTCTGAACGCGGCAGAAAACCATCACCTGCCGTATTACTACGGACGGTAGATCTTCCATGTACGAGCAGCACTTCGGATTCCGGGAAAAGCCATTTTCGCTAACGCCCGATCCGGCGTTTCTGTTTCTTGGGGCCAAGCACATGACGGGCATCAGCCTGTTGCGCTATGGCTTGATGAATCGGGCCGGCATCACTGTCCTGACCGGCGATATTGGCGCCGGCAAGACCACGCTGCTGCGCCAACTGCTGAATGAGACCGGCGAGGACATCGTGGTCGGCCTTATTTCCAACACCCACGAATCCTTTGGCAATCTGATGCAGTGGGTGGCGGTGGCTTTTGGGCTGCCGGTTGCCACCGACAGCAAGGCCTTGCTCTACGAACAATTCGCACAGTTCCTGATTGCGCAGTACGCCAAAGGGAAGCGCACCGTGCTGGTGGTGGACGAAGCCCAGAATCTTGAGAACCGTTCACTGGAGGAGCTTCGCCTCCTGACCAACATCAACGCCGACAAGGACCAACTGCTGCAACTGGTGCTGGCCGGACAACCCGAATTGCGGGAAAAACTGCAGCAACCCAGTCTCGTGCAGTTTGTGCAGAGAATTGCCGTTGATTATCACTTGCGGCCGCTCGGGCCAGACGAAACGGCGCAGTACATCGACCATCGCCTGATCACCGCGGGCGGCCCCGCAGGGCTGTTTGATCCCGTCGCCTGCCGCTTCATCCACTACCAAAGCGGCGGCGTGCCGCGCCTCATTAATGCGATTTGCGATACCTCGCTGGTTTACGCCTACGCCGCAGGCGAGCAGCGGGTGTCGGTGCAGACCGTCTTCGACATGGTGATCGAACGCGTGTCATCGGGGCTGTTTGGCGCCGGCATTCTCGATTTCAGCGGGCTTGCCGCCGACTCGCCGGCAGAGTTACGGAAAAAAGGGCTGGAACGTGCGCGACGACGCGCCAGTCTCTTCTTGCGCCGGGCCAATGCAGATCTGGGGCTGGGCAAGATCAACAAGCCCGACGGGTCTGGAGCGCGCGCGTGATCGCCGCTGATGAGCGCCAAAAACAGCGCGATTTAATAAACACGGACCGGGACCAAAAATCTGTTTCGACAGCCCTGTCGCCCGGCACTTTCTGTCCCGTATCGAGTCACCATGCATTGGCCATTGACCAACCGTTGAACTATTCGACCAGCCCATGCAGGTGCGCGACGTCATGACTACTAAATCCTTCACACCACCCGCCCAGGTGCTCGTGCTGATGACCGCCCTGATGCTGGCGGTCGCGGTGTCCTTCGAAGGCTTGCGTGACATGGTCATGCAGTGGAGCGGTCGGGAAGAATACTCCCATGGCTTTCTGATCCCTCTGATCACGCTCTATCTCATCTGGCAGCGGTCTCCTGAACTCGGCGCCTTGCGCTTCGAAGGCAGTTGGGCGGGCGCGGGACTGGTGGTGCTCGGCGTGCTGGTGTTTGCGGCAGGCGAACTGAGTTCGCTGTTTGTCATTGTCCAATACAGTTTCTTGCTGATGTTGTACGGGCTGGTCTTAAGCCTGACCGGACGGCGGGCCTTCCTGCTTATGGCCATCCCGCTCCTGATTCTGTTTTTCATGATTCCGCTGCCCAACTTCCTCTACAACAACCTCAGCGCAAAATTGCAATTGCTGTCCAGCCAGATCGGCGTTGCGGTAATCCGGCTGTTCGGAATCAGCGTGTTTCTGGAAGGGAATGTCATTGACCTCGGGACTTACAAATTGCAGGTCGTAGAGGCCTGTAACGGGCTGCGCTATCTGTTCCCGCTGGTGACGCTCGGCTTCTTGATGGCCTATTTTTTTCATGCCCCGCTGTGGAAGCGGGCAGTGGTATTCGCCTCGACGGTACCCATCACGGTGTTGATGAACAGCTTCCGGATTGGCGTGATCGGAGTCACCGTCGACCGCTGGGGACAGGACATGGCGGACGGATTTCTCCATGACTTCGAAGGCTGGGTCATCTTCATGGCCTGCTTCGCTGTGCTGTTTGTAGAGATGTGGGTGCTGATGCGTGCGACTGGCGACCGGCGACCGCTGCGGGAAGTCTTTGGGATGGACGCGCCGCTACCGGCTAGCGGTCCGGTACGGGCCTTCGTCGGGCCGGTTCCGAAGTCGGCCTTGGTCGGCGTGCTGGTGCTAGCCGCGGCAGCAATTGTCACGCATCTGCTACCGCCCCGGCAGGAGTTGATTCCTGCCCGTGCCGAATTTGGCGACTTCCCGCTGCAGCTCGGCGAATGGCAAGGCCAGCGCGAGCAAATGGAATCGATCTATCTCGACGCGCTCAAGTTTACCGATTACGCCCTGATTAATTTCCGGAACCCGCAAGGTGCCGGGGTAAATTTCTACACTGCTTATTACGCATCACAGCGAAAAGGAGAGTCGGTGCACTCGCCGCGCTCCTGTCTGCCAGGTGGGGGCTGGGAGATTCAAGCCATCGAACAGGTCCCGATCGAGGGAGTTGCCGTCGGCGGCACGCCGCTGAAGGTCAATCGTGTGCTGATTGGCTACGGGGACGAAAAGCAGTTGGTCTATTACTGGTTTCAACAGCGTGGGCGAGTGATGACCAACGAGTTTCTGGTCAAGTGGTACATGCTGGTCGATGCCTTGTTCCGCCAACGGACGGATGGCGCTCTGGTGCGCCTGATCATGCCGCTGCGTCCGGGTGAAGACATCAACACACTGGACCAGCAGCTCAGCCAGTTTGCAGCCCGGTTGGCGCCTGTGTTGCCAGCCTATCTTCCGGACTAGGACGCCAGCGATGTCCGCAACTCTGGGTTTCATCGTGGCGATGTTCGTGACGATGCTGCTCGTCCCGCCTCTCATGATTCTGGCCAGAAGGGCCGGCATCGTTGACGTGCCGGACGCGCGCAAGGTGCACGCCACACCGATTCCCAGAATTGGCGGGCTGGCGATGATTTCCGGTACTGTGCTTCCCCTGCTGCTCTGGGCCCCGTGGACGCCGCAGGTGCTTTGGTTTCTGGCTGGCGTAGGCGTTTTGGCCGGGTTCGGCCTGTGGGACGACCGGACCCCGCTGGACTTTCGCCTGAAATTTGTCGGTCAGTTGCTCGCTATTGCTTGCGTCGTTGGGGGCGCAGATCTACTCGTCCGCTCGCTTCCCCTGCTTGGGGAGTTACCCGATTGGGTGGCGGTGCCCTTCACGGTGTTCGCGATGCTGGGCGTGATCAACGCCATCAATCTGGCCGATGGACTGGACGGGCTCGCCGGTGGTTCCAGTTTCATCAGTGTGGCCGGTATCGCGGTGCTTGCCTTTGCTGTGAACGACCAGACCCTCCTCATGCTCTGCACCGTGGTGCTGGGCGGGATACTCGGCTTTCTCCGCTTTAATACTCATCCTGCGCAAGTGTTTATGGGGGACGCTGGGAGTCAGTTTTTGGGATTTTCGCTGGCTGTGCTCGTCATTATGTTGACCCAGCACAGCAACGCCAGCATGAGCCCGGTGGCGGCCTTGCTCCTGCTCGGCCTGCCGCTGGTTGATACCTTCCTGGTGATGGGGCAACGGGTCGCCGAGGGGCGGTCACCGTTCAAACCAGACAAAAACCACATTCATCATCGGCTCCTTGGCCTCGGCTTTGCGCATTACGAGGCCGTGACCGTTATTTACCTGTTGCAGACCTTGATGGTGATCAGCGGCGTGCTGCTGCGGTACGAAAGCGACTGGGTGTTGGGCGTCTTGTTTGCGCTGATTTGTAGCGGCGTGCTGTTGCTCATCGGGCTCGCCAGCGGTACCGGATGGCGTGCCCAACAGGCTGGTGGATTTGTCTGGATCGAGCGCGCAGCCAAATGGTTTGAGCGAGTCCGGGGGGAGGGCACGCTGGAGCGCGCAGCCTCGATTTACGTGGTGCTGGCCGTGCCCGCCGTGGTGGCATGGTCGATTGCGCGCGTCGGCCAGCTCCCGGCGGACACTTTGGTCGTGCTGGTGGTGCTTCTCGCGCTGGCTACGGGCAGCCTGTTGTGGGCAAGAGACCGTCGCCCGCTCGGGCTCGTGGAGCGTTTGCTGGCCTGCATCCTCATTATCGCCGCGCTCTATCACGGTAGTGCGCCAGCCGGTGACGTTGCTCCGTCGAGAATCCTCTACGAGGTGCTGCTCTACGGCAGCGTCGCGCTGGCAAACGTTGCCATTTACAAACTCTCCAGAACCAACCCTTTTCGCATCAACACCATGGATTTTCTGGTGATGTTCGGCGTTATGGGCATCCCCGGACTGATGAGTCTGCTGTCCCTGCGAGAGAATCTTGCCGAAGTCGCGGCCAAGGCCTTGGTGCTTTACTACGGCACCGAACTGGTGATGGCTAATTTTGAGTCACGGCGCCTGCTAATCAGAGGCGCCTTGATGGGATTGCTGGCCCTGTTTGTCTTACGTGGCGGACTGGTGGCATGAGGTCAACATGGGTGAGCTGCGTCCCAACCTGCGAATTTTTATTGTGGGCGCTAAATCAATCATTTCATTCAAGCAGCGAGCACACGCATGCGAATTAAAAAACTTTGTCTGGTTCTGGTTATGGTTGCGCTTGCCGCTTGCGGTGGCGCCGAGGGACGAAAAGCCGCTTATCTGAAGAAAGGGCAAACCTTCTTCGATAGCGGCAGTTACGAAAAAGCCCGAGTCGAGTTCAAGAACGCCCTGCAAATTGACCCCAAAGATATTCCGGGGCGCTACATGCTGGCGCAGACGCTGGAGAAGCTCGGCGACGTTCGGGGTGCCGCCGGCTTTTATCTGGCGGTGATCGAAGCGGACCCCAAGCACCGGCAGGCGCTGGCGAAAATGGCGCAGTTGTATCTGATGGGACGGAACACGGAGGAGGCTGGCAAGCTGGCGGGAAAACTGCTCGAACTGGACGCTCGCGATCCTGACGGACTGGTAGTTCGCGCCGGGATCAAAGCCTTGAATAAAGATACAGAAGGCGCGTTGGCGGATGCATCGGCGGCCTTGACGGTGGCCAGCGATAACGCAAACGCGGCGGCGATGGTCGCGTCACTCAAAGTACAGTCAGGTAAGCCCGATGAGGCGATTAGCGTGCTGCTGGATGCACGGCAAAAGTCTCCCAAGAACACCGGCATCAGCACCCTGCTGGCCAGACTCTACAACCAGTTGGGGCGGAAGGAAGACGCAGAGAAAACCATCCGGGACGTAATCACTCAGGAACCCGCAGTGCTCACGCATCGAATGATGCTGGCGCAGTTGCTGATCCAGAATAAAGACCTCGATGGCGCCGAGACCGTTTTGAAGGAAGCCGTCGACAACCCTGCGCTAACGGCGAAGGACGCTAATTCGGCGCGGCTCGGGCTGGTCGAGTTTCAGGCCAAAGCGCGGAGCGCGGACCTGGCAATCGCAAGTTTGCAGGACATGATTAAAGCGGATGCGGATAACTTTGAGCTGAAACTGGCCTTGGGCAAATTATTCGAAGCGGCGCGCAAGCCCGCCGATGCCAGAAAAGTTTACGAAGACATTATCGAGACTGAGCGCGAGCCCACCAGCCCGCAGGCGCTCAGTGCGAAAACCCGCTTGGCGCTGGTGCTCGCCCGGGGCGGTGATGTGGCTGAGGCAAAGGCCAAGGTCAATGAAGTGCTGCAAGCGAATGCCACCGACCTGGATGCCCTGCTACTCCGTGGCACGCTGGCTTCCGATGCGGGCGATCCCGGGGCAGCCATCGGTGATTTCCGGGCCGCCCTGAAAAACAATCCCGACAATGTTGAAGCCGTGCGTTTACTTGCTCGCGCCCACCTCGCCAATAAGGAACCCCAACTGGCGATCGATGTACTGCTCAAGGCGGTTAACACGTCGGCCGGTGCCGTTGGGCTACGGGCTGAACTTGCTAACGCGTACGCGCAGCAGAACCAATTGCCGCAGGCGCTGGAACAGTTGGATGCAATCCTGAAGCTTGAACCTGCAAATCGGATGGCGCTGGAAGGGAAATTCAAGATCCGGGTTTTCGAGAAGAAATGGGACGAGGCCCTCGCGGTCGCGGACGCGATGAAAACGGCGCTGCCGAAGGAACCCGCGGGCTTCTATTTCGCCGGCTTGGTCTATCAGGGGATGAAAAAGCTTCCCGAGAGCATTGAGCAGTTTGAATCGGCGCTGGCTGTTTCGCCTGATGCCGTGCAACCGCTGTCGCAGCTGATCAAGAGCTATCTCGCCCAGGAGAAACCCGACCTTGCTGAAAAGCGACTCCGGGAGGCGCTGGAGCAAAACGAGCGCAATTTTGTGGCCCACAATCTGCTGGGCGAACTGTCGCTAGGCAACAAGCGGTTTGCCGAGGCAGCAGAGTCGTTTAAGAAAGCCCTGAAACTCAACGAGAAATGGGCCATTCCCTACCGCAATCTGGCGACCGCGCAACTCGCGCAAAAGGAAGAAAAAGCGGCAATTGCCACGATGCGTGACGGCATCCAGAAGACCGGCGGATCAGGACTCTTGCTGACAGCGCTGGCGACATACTTTGAGTCGGTGGGCAAACTCGATGATGCCATTGCTGAATACGACGCCTTATTGAAAGAAAAGCCGCAGTCGCTGTTGGCGGTCAATAACCTCGCGATGCTGCTGGTGGAATACCGAAGTGATGCTGAAAGCCTGAAACGGGCGCGCGAATTGGCGGCCCAACTCGCCGACGCGACCGAACCGGCTTTCCTCGATACCGCGGGCTGGGTCGAATACAAGAACCGGAACTATCAGCGCGCCGCCGAATTGCTGGAGAAGGCTGTCGCAGGCGCAACCTCGGATGTGGCATTGATGCGCTACCACCTGGGCATGAGCCACCTCCAACTCGGCAACAAGGTTCTGGCGAAGGACAACCTTAAAGCAGCACTGGATGCGGACGGCGATTTTCGAGGGAAAGAGCAGGCGCGGGAGGCCTTTGCCAAATTGTAGGAATCTGGGTTTGCGAGCCGCATCAATACCCGAGAAAGATTGTGAAGTCTCGCGTCTAACTGTCTAATCCGTTTAGACTTAGGGCTCTGACGGCTGACGAGGACGAGACTGTGAGTGTGGGACCTGCCGGGCGGTTTGTCCGAGTTGGCATGGCGCCGTTCTTAATGAGCGCGAGCTTGCTAGCCCATGCGGGCGATCTTGATCTGCGCGGAGCGCTGGCCGCCGAGAGCAGAGGGTTCTGGGAAGAAGCCCAGTTTTCAGGTCAACGCGCGGTCGATGTTTCGCTCGTGGCGCGCCCCGAGTTTCACCTGACGACTGCGGATGGACAGCAGCGCCTCGTGTTCAGCCCCTTTTTTAGACTTGATTCGGTGGACCGCGAGCGAACGCACGGTGACGTGCGTGAGCTTGGCTGGTCCTCGGCCAGCGAATCGTGGGAGTTGCGGCTCGGCGTGCACCGGGTGTTCTGGGGTGTCGCGGAATCCAATCATCTGGTCGACATCATCAATCAAACGGACTTGGTCGAAAATCCGGACGGCGAGGATAAGCTCGGGCAGCCGATGGCCAACCTCAGTTTGGTTAGGCATTGGGGCACGGTGGATCTATTCGTGTTGCCCTGGTTCAGAGAGCGCACCTTCCCGGGCGCGAGGGGGCGGTTGCGTAGCAACCCGCCGTTGGAAGTGGAAGAGGCGATCTACGAGTCGGACGCCAAAGAACATCACGTCGACTTTGCGATTCGTTACGCCCTCAGCGTCGGCGGCGTTGATTTCGGGCTTTACCAGTTTCGAGGGACCAATCGTACGCCCGGGCTGGAGGTGCGCATCCGCCAGGACGGGACACTCGCGCTCATCCCCCATTACGAGCAGATAGACCAAACGGGAACCGACGTGCTTTACGCGTGGGAGAGTTGGCTTTTCAAACTTGAAGCTCTCTATCAGAGCGGAGCAGGGGAGGCCTACGCCGCAGCCGTGGGCGGATTCGAATACACGCTGACCGGCGTCGCGGGGAGCGAAATGGACCTGGGCCTGCTTTCAGAGCTGCATTTCGACAGCCGTGGCGATGCGGCATTGACCCCGTTCAATCACGATGTTTTTGCGGGCTTCCGACTTGCCGCCAACGATACGGCGGGCACGCAGGCGCTGGCAGGTGTGGTCGCCGATGTCGAAAGCGGCGCCTGGCTCTACAACCTCGAAGTGGAGCGGCGGCTAAACGATCGCTGGAAATTGAACTTGGAGCTTCGCGCGTTCGCAAGCAGAGGTCGATTCGATTTGTTCAGCGTGATGGATCGAGACGATTATCTGGGGCTGGAAATCGCCAGATACTTCTGATTTTTGCACTGCGTCAGCCGGGCGCGCTTTGCAGTACGATGCCGGGACTTCCACAGTCGCAGGAAATGCCCCGATGCCCGGTTCCCCTCCCGTCAATCACCCGCACAATCTGGCGGCCCTGTTTTCCAACAACAGAGACTGGTCGGCGGCCCGAAGGGCGGCGGACCCGGCATTTTTTAGTCGTTT
>JALRCR010000390.1 GCA_023257255.1 Gammaproteobacteria bacterium
GCGCTTCTCCGGGCGAGTCGACAGTTTGTAAAGGATGTCGGTGAAACCGAAGTCTTTGTAAACCTTTTGTAGCAAGGTGGTGAACGCCTTGACCTCGGTTTGAATCTGGTCTTCCGTACAGAAGATGTGTCCATCGTCCTGCGTGAAGGCACGCACTCGCATGATGCCGTGTAGGCCACCGGTGGGTTCGTTGCGGTGACATTGGCCGAATTCGCCAAAGCGTAAGGGCAAATCGCGATAGCTCTTGATGCCGTGCTTGTAGATCAGGATATGACCAGGACAGTTCATCGGCTTGAGGGCATAGTCGCGCTTTTCCGATTCGGTCACGAACATGTTTTCGCGGTACTTGTCCCAGTGACCGGTTTTTTCCCACAAACCCTGGTCGAGGATTTGCGGGCCTTTGACCTCCAGGTATCCGTTGTCGCGATACACGCGGCGCATGTACTGCTCGACCTCTTGCCAGAGCACCCAGCCCTGGGGATGCCAGAACACGGTGCCGGGCGAGTGCTCGTCGATGTGGAACAGGTCGAGCTCACGGCCGAGTTTGCGGTGGTCGCGCTTCTCGGCTTCCTCCAGCATGGTGAGGTACTGCTGCAGGTCTTCCTTGCTGGCCCAGGCCGTGCCGTAAACGCGCTGCAGCATTTCGTTGCGGTGGTCGCCACGCCAGTAGGCCCCAGCCACCTTCATCAATTTGAAATGCTTGAGCTTGCCGGTGCTGGGCACGTGGGGGCCGCGGCACAGGTCGGTGAATGCACCCTCGGCGTACAGTGAGACGTCTTCAC
>JALRCR010000391.1 GCA_023257255.1 Gammaproteobacteria bacterium
TACACCATTCGCGCCACGTTCACCGGCCTTGAGCAGGTGCCCAGCGCGGCTGAGGCCGGCAAGATCTCGGAAGAGGTGCTGGCTGAATTCCTCTCCGGCAGCACCGATCGGGTGGAGATCATCTTCACCAAGTTCATCAACCTGGTGAGCTCCAAGCCGGTGTCGCAGACCCTGCTGCCCCTGGATCCCCAGGGCATCGCCAGCCCGGATGATGAGATCTTCCGTCTCACCACCCGCGATGGTCAGCTGGGGGTGGAGAAGGGCACGGTGAGCAACGAGCAGCCGGCCCTGCCCTCCGATCTGGTGTTCGAACAGAGCCCCGATCAGCTGCTCAACGCGCTGCTGCCGCTGTATCTGCAGAACCAGCTGCTGCGCTCCCTGCAGGAGGCGGCTGCTTCGGAGCTGGCCAGCCGGATGACGGCCATGAACAACGCCAGCGACAACGCCAAGGCGCTCGCCAAGACCCTCACCCTCGATTACAACAAGGCCCGCCAGGCCGCCATTACCCAGGAAATCCTGGAAGTGGTGGGCGGTGCGGCCGCCATGGCCTGATCAGCCCATTCCCCCTGAAAGCCCCGTCGAACCCTCGGCGGGGCTTTTTTGTTTGACGCAGGCGCCGCCGATGACGCTCGAGTTGCAGCCCCTCTTCCCGTTGGCCCTGGCCCAGGCGCAGCTGCGGCTCGATCCGCTCGACCTGGCCGTGATGCTGCAGGAGGTGATGGCCCTGCGCGGCACGGCCGAGGGCAACCCCAATGAGGGCTGCGCCTGGA
>JALRCR010000392.1 GCA_023257255.1 Gammaproteobacteria bacterium
GAGCGACGCGTGCGTGAATGGGCGACCGCGCTATTGCCCGGCGTGCCGGTGTCGATTTCTTCCGAAGTCATTCCGGAAATGCAGGAATACGAGCGCACCGTCACCACGGTGGCCAACTCCTACGTGCGGCCGAAGGTCGAGCGCTACGTGGGCAATCTGCAGCGGGAAATCGCGCAGCGCATGCGTCACGCGCGGCTGCGCATCCTGCGCTCGGACGGCGGGCTTGCGGCCAGCGAGGCGGCGGCCAGCACGCCGGTCAAGCTGTTGATGAGCGGCCCGGCGGGCGGGGTGACCGGCGCGCTGTGGGTGGCGGCGAGCGCGGGTTTTCCCAATCTGCTGACGCTGGACATGGGCGGCACCTCGACCGACGTGGCGCTGGTGCAGAACGGCGAAGCACGGCTGCGGCGCGAGACCACGGTGGGGGATGTGACGGTACGCGCGTCGTCGATCGATGTGCGGACGGTGGGCGCTGGCGGCGGCTCGATTGCCCACGTGCCGACGCTGACCCGCGCGCTCCGCGTGGGGCCGCAAAGCGCCGGCGCCGAGCCGGGGCCGGCGGCCTATAGCAAGGGCGGTGAGCTGCCGACCGTCACGGATGCCAACGTGGTACTCGGCTATCTGCCGACGGTGGCGCGGCTGGGCGGCGATATGCCGCTGGACGTGGCGCGCGCAGAAACCGCCGTGGCGCAGGTCGCCAACGCGCTGGACCTGCCGCTGCTGCGCGCGGCCGAAGGCATCTACAACATCGTTAACGAAAACAGGTACG
>JALRCR010000393.1 GCA_023257255.1 Gammaproteobacteria bacterium
TGCCATGGTTCAGACTCCGATTAGACCGGCATGTTCAAAATTTCTTCGTAGGCCTTCAGCACCTTGTTGCGCACCTGCAAGGTGGCTTCAAAGGCGAGGGAGGATTTCTGCATGCCCAGCACCACGTCAGTGAGAGGAATGTCCTCACCCCGTTGATAGGCTTCCTGCAATTGGGACGACTTGAGTTGCGTCTCGTTGACTTTGCTGAGCACATTCTTCACCGAATCGGTGAAACTGGGCACCTCGGTGCGAGGAGTCGCCGGCGCTTCAACGCCCTGCGACTGCCCACTGGCTTGGGCCTGGTAGGCTCGGATGGTTTCCAGCATGGACTGGATGTTGGCGGCAGAGGTTTTGTCAATCATGATGAACTCCTGTTCAGGCAGCGTTCAGCATCAGGCCACGCTCGCGCAGTTGTGCGAGCTTGTAGCGCAGGGTGCGGGGGCTGATGCCCAGCAAACGGGCCGCTTCCTCGCGGCTCTCCGTGTTCTGGATCGCGGACATGATGACGGCGTGTTCGCTCGACTTGATCACGTCTTGCAAATTGACCGTCGATGGTTCCATATCGATCGCCTGAGGCGGTAAGGCGGCCACGCTGAAAGTGGATAGCTGCTCCACTGTTGAGGCGTCCTGTGCAACCACCGGCGGGGGTTGCTCCCGCGTTGGCGACAGCTCGGCAGACATCGGTTGCACGGGCGGAACCAATGAAACGAACTCGCGTGCGCCCGTTGGGGCAGGTGCCGAGGTGTTCTCGGCAGGGGTCAG
>JALRCR010000394.1 GCA_023257255.1 Gammaproteobacteria bacterium
CGTCAAGTACATCGTTCACTACCCTGAAACACGCGAGATCTGGTCTTACGGTTCCGGCTACGGCGGCAATGCTTTGTTGGGCAAAAAATGCTTGGCCTTGCGCATTGCTTCTAGCATGGGCCGCGAACAAGGTTGGTTGGCCGAGCACATGCTCATTTTGGGCGTGACCAATCCTCAAGGCAAAAAGTACCACGTGGCTGCGGCTTTCCCCA
Organism: Gammaproteobacteria bacterium; assembly: GCA_023257255.1. Classification (GTDB taxonomy): domain Bacteria; phylum Pseudomonadota; class Gammaproteobacteria. The sequence goes on from JALRCR010000394.1 coordinate 213, forward strand.
GCGCATGTGGCAAAACCAATTTCTCGATGTTGGTGCCCCCCGAAGGTTTCAACGGCTGGAAAGTCACCACAATTGGCGACGACATCGCTTGGATCAAACCCCAAGCCAACGGCAAGATGATGGCCATCAACCCCGAAGCTGGTTACTTTGGCGTGGCCCCGGGCACCAACCACCACACCAACCCCAACTGCATGGCCAGCTTGGACAAAAACGTCATTTTCACCAACGTGGCCCTCACCGATGACGGCGACGTTTGGTGGGAAGGCATGGACAAAGACACTGGCAAAGTACCCGATCATTTGATCGACTGGCAAGGCAAAGACTGGACCCCCCAGATTGCCAAAGAAACAGGCGCCAAAGCGGCTCACCCCAATGCACGTTTCACCGTGGCTGCCACCAACAACCCCGCACTCGACCCCGCATGGGACGATGCCGCTGGCGTGTCCATCGACGCGTTCATCTTTGGCGGTCGCCGCTCCACCACCGTGCCTTTGGTCACCGAAGCACGCAACTGGACCGAAGGCGTGTACATGGCCGCCAC
>JALRCR010000395.1:0-293 GCA_023257255.1 Gammaproteobacteria bacterium
GAGCGGACCACCGCGCGATGGCGGGTGTAGACCTTCTCGAGCGCGTCGGAGATCTCGCCCACCGTGGCGCGGCGCCGCGAGGCCTCGACCGAGAGCTCGAGCAGGTTGCCGTCGCCCGACGCCGCGGCGGCGGTCAGCGCGTCGAGCGCCGCGCGGCACGCCGCCTCGTCGCGGCCGGCGCGCACCTGCGCGAGCCGCGCGACCTGCGCCTCGCGCACGGCGCTGTTGTCGATGTCGCGGACCTCGACCTCGGTCCGCTCCGCGGGCTGGTAGCGGTTCACGCCGACGATCGT
>JALRCR010000395.1:303-748 GCA_023257255.1 Gammaproteobacteria bacterium
GGGCCTGGCGGCGCGCCGCGGCCTCCTCGATGCGCAGCTTCGGCATGCCGGACTCGACGGCCCTGGTCATGCCGCCCAGCGCCTCGACCTCGTCGATCAGCTTCATCGCCTCGGCGGCGATCGAGTGCGTCAGGTGCTCGACGTAGTAGCTGCCGCCCAGCGGGTCGACCACGCGCGGGATGCCGGTCTCCTCGGCGATGATCAGCTGCGTGTTGCGGGCGATGCGCGCCGAGAAGGGCGTGGGCAGGGCCAGCGCCTCGTCGAAGGAATTCGTGTGCAGCGACTGCGTGCCGCCGAGCACCGCGGCCATCGCCTCGACCGTCGTGCGCACGACGTTGTTGTAGGGGTCCTGCTCGGTGAGCGAGACGCCGGAGGTCTGGCAATGCGTGCGCAGGCTCAGGCTCTCCGCCTTGCGCGGGCCGAACGGCGCCATCAGCCGCGCCCA
>JALRCR010000396.1 GCA_023257255.1 Gammaproteobacteria bacterium
AGAAGACATTGACTGAGTTGTAAGCAGCGTGAATCCACCAGCGAACTCACGCAACGGAAACAGCAACGGCTGTAATACATCTACCGTAGTCTCAGCAAACTTCATAACGGCGAGTGTCGCGCTCTCCGCGACATTTACAACCGTAATACCGAACTGACCCATCTGCGCAGCGGCGGCGACGAGAGCATCGCGGAGTCCGCCGCCTGCCGCGAGTTTGTCGCTGAACGCCTGAATCACAGGCACGACACGAGTCTGTACGAATGCGACGAGACGCTCCGCTACGGGCAGCAACGCGTAGCCGATTCCTTCGACTGCTTCACCCAACGACACTTGAAGAATCCGAAGCCGCCCGGAGAAAGTATCCGCCGCGTCCGCCGCCGCACCACCGAACTGCGTGTTGAGCGTGGAGATCACTTCGCTAAGGTTCTTGGACTTCACCACGCTCGCGTCGAGCGGCACACCTAGTTTCGTGAGCGCGCCCACATTCCCTGTGAACGCTTTGCCGAGCGCGAGCGAAACGCTCTCCAAGTCTTTTCCTGTCGCAGCGGAGATATCGAGCGCAAGATTGAGTTGCTGCTGCGCGAAAGAAACATCACCCGTAGCACGGACGAGATTCGCCATCGCCGGACGGAGTTGGTCGTCGGTCGTTCCCGTCAGCATCATCTGTTTGGAGATGTGCTGCTCTACCGCCGCGATTTGTTCGTCGGTCGCCTGAGTCGTGCGCCGCAACTGG
>JALRCR010000397.1 GCA_023257255.1 Gammaproteobacteria bacterium
CGACTACGACGGGTTCTGCGCGAGCCGCTGGTGAGGGCGGCGGCGGTCTGCGATGCTCGGCGCCGATGCTCCCCTCGCTCCGGGTCGACCGCACCGCCGACGAGTCCGCCTTCCGTGACCGGGCGCGTGCCTTCGTCACCGACCGGGTCGTGCCGAACCTCGACGCGTGGACCGCGCGGGGCGGGTTCGGCCGGGAACTGTTCCACGACGCGGCGACGGCGGGCCTGCTGTGCCTCGACGGGCCGCCGGCCTTCGGCGGTGGCGGCGGCGTCGACTTCCGGCGCAACGCCGTGCTGTGCGACGAACTGCACCGGGCAGGCGACGCCGGCGCGGCGTGGGCGCTCGTCACCCATGCGGAGATCTGCGCGCCCTACCTCTGGTCGATCGGCACGCCGGAACAGCAGGAGCGCTGGCTCGGCGACGTGTGCACGGGACGTTCGATCCTCGCGATCGCGATGAGCGAACCCGCGACCGGGTCGGACCTCGCGTCGATCGGGACGACGGCGGAGCGCGTCGGTGACCGGTACGTGCTGCACGGTGCGAAGACGTTCATCTCGAACGGCGTGTCGGCGGATCTGGTGATCGTGGCGGTGCGCACCGACCGCACCGAACGGCACCGCGGGCTGAGCCTGCTCGTCGTCGAGCGCGACACCCCGGGGTTCGGCGTGGGTCGGGCGCTCCGCAAGGTCGGCCTGCGCACCCAGGACACCGCGGAGCTGCACTTCGACGGTG
>JALRCR010000398.1 GCA_023257255.1 Gammaproteobacteria bacterium
GTACCGAGAGTTGGTGGTCACGGTGCAAAGACCAGGGCTGTACTCGATGCCGTGTTCCGCTGGGTGACTACTTTCTGGGGTTTTTTCTCAAAGCGTTGTGTGCGACAACACACAAACCTCATGGTTTGCCTCAGCAAGTCGATAGCAAAACCTTCGTATCCGACACACGCGTAAGTTGTTGCCGTGAAAGGCGTTCTGCGTGTGCCACAGCGTGAGGGTTTGCAGAAGTTTCGTGAGAAGAGAAGGCGGAATATGAGATTTGGGGGCAATACCGCCCCAAGCACCGGATGGGGTTGGCACACGTAGAATGCCGCTGCACCCCGCGTGCTCTGGGGATGGCCCAAATGAAAACGCCCAACTGAGAACAGTTGGGCGTCTTGGATTGGTGGCCTGGGACGGAATCGAACCATCGACACGCGGATTTTCAATCCGCTGCTCTACCAACTGAGCTACCGGGCCTCACAGAAGCGGGATTATAGCATCAGAAAAAGGTGCTTTCTAGGTGAAATTCGGGGTCATGGGTCTGGCCCATCGATGTTAAGGTCACTCAGTGAATACATTTTCAACCCACCCATCCCATGCGGATCTGATCGATTCGTCATACGCCGCCCGCCGCCTCTTCATCACGCTGCTGCTCATGACCTTAGGGGGCAGCAGCATGTACGTGGTGTCGGTGGTGCTGCCCGAAGTCCAAAAAGAGTTTGGCATTTCGCGCGCCGATGCGTCGTTGC
>JALRCR010000399.1 GCA_023257255.1 Gammaproteobacteria bacterium
GCTCTCCAGCGAGCAGTTCCGTCACTGTCCCGCGGCGTTGGACGCCAAGAAGATCACGGAGACCTTCCGGGCCATGCTTTCCTACGTGGAGGTGACCTTGGAGGTGCGCACGCCGGAGCGCACCTATTCCAAGCGTTGCGATGCGCAGACCGGTTTGCGCGCGCTGTTCGGGCTGGTGATGGCCACGAGCGGCTGTCCGATTCTCTCGCGCCTCAAGGGCCTCGCGCGCACGCACCTGCCGTTCTCGACCATGGAGGAGACCATCTTCCGCACCGTGGGCGCGTATCTCATCCAGCAGCTCCTCGTCCACAAGAACGGCGGCGAGCCGGACTGGGAGCTGAAGGGTCTGAACCTGCTCTACGAGCAGTTGCAGGAGGTGAACCGCTGCTTCAAGGGCCGCATTGACGCCGCTTCCGAGCAGGATGCGAACATGAACGCGCTGGGCTCACTGGTGTATCTGGCCATGGGCGTGTCGTTCTCGCTGGAGGCGCAGTTGCAGGAGATCCAGCACCTCGCCATCTCGCCCGCGCAGTTGGGGCCGCAGGTTGGCGGTTAAGCCCGTCCCGCAGGCTCAGGCTGACGCCGTGAACCACTGCAGGCGCTTGTTCAGCCTGCCCTTCGCCGTCGCTTGGTTGGCCTTCTCGCGCAGCTCGAGGCGAACTTGGGCCAGCTCGCCGGCATCCAGCCAGTTGCCGCCGCATTGCGGGCAGGAATCCATGTGCGTGCGCCG
>JALRCR010000039.1 GCA_023257255.1 Gammaproteobacteria bacterium
GCCTAGAAGCCTTCCAGCACCGGCAGCGGTCCGAGGTCAATGGCGCCTTCCGCCATCACTTCCTGCTGGCGAGTGGGCAGGCCACGGTGCAGACGGGTGTAGGTGCCCAGCGCCCACAGCGGGAAGAACCGGCTGTAGCCGTGGTAGCGCAGGTAGAACACTCGCGCGAAACCGGTGCCAGTGTATTCGTCTTCGGTCCACTCGCCCTGCTCGTCTTGCATCCGCAGCAGATAGTCCACCCCGGCTTTGACCTCCGGCGAGTCGACTTCCCCCACCGCGAGCAGGCCGAGCAAGGCCCAGGCCGTTTGCGAGGGCGTGCTGACGCCGTGGCCCATCAGCATGGGGTCGTCGTAGGTGTTGCAGCTCTCGCCCCAGCCGCCGTCTTCGTTCTGGATGCGTTTGAACCAGTCGACGGCCTTGCGGATGTAGGGCTGGGCCGGGTCTTCGCCGATGGCGCCGAGGCCGGCCAGCACGCTCCAGGTGCCGTAGATGTAGTTCACACCCCAGCGGCCGTACCAGGCACCGCTTTCATGCTGGTCGCCTTTCAGCCATTCCACCGCGCGGGCGGCAGGCGCGAAGGACCGGTCGTAGCCCAGCATCGCCAGCACTTCCATCGAGCGCGCGGTGAGGTCGGCCGTGCCCGGGTCAACCAGCGCGCCGTGGTCGGCGAACGGAATGTTGTTGAGATATTCGTAGTTGTTGCCGATGTCGAAGGCGCCCCAGCTGCCATCCTTGTTCTGCATGCCCAGCAACCAGTTCACCGCCTGATTGAGGCGCTTGAGCTTGTGCGGGTTGTATTGGGCACCGGCACGTAGCAAGGCCATCAGCACCATCGCGGTGTCGTCGACGTCCGGATATTTGTCGTTTTCGTACTGGAAGGCCCAGCCGCCGGGCGCGAGCCCCTTCGCCTGATCGCACCAGTCGCCGGGCACCATGATTTGCTGGTCGAACAACCAGTCGACCGCCTGCGTCACCGCCGGGTTAAACGCACTCGCGCCGGCTTCGGTCAGGGCAGAGAGCGTGAGGCAGGTGTCCCAGATCGGGGAGACACAGGGCTGAACCCAGGTGCGGTCGCCCTCTTCCACCACCAAATCTTCAATCGCGCGCATGGTGCGCACGAAGTCGGCATCGTCGGCCGGCGCCCCGAGCAGACGGAGCGCGGTCGCGGCATTGGCCATCGCCGGGTAAATGGCGCCGATGCCGCCAATGCCCTTGGTGTGCGCCCGCATCCACTTTTCCGCGCGCTTCAGCGCCGGCTGGCGGATGAAATTGGGCACCAGCGGGTCTACCACCTTCAGCACGCGATCGATCAGCAGGAAAGCATTGGCCATCAGCTTGCCGGGCTTGAACTTGTCCAGATTTCGCAGCCGCTCTGGCGGCGTGACGAACAGCTCGCGGATTGACTGTTGCGGGCTCAGGCTAACCACCGGGCGCTTCGCGAAAATAATCAGCAGCGGCACGATCACGCAGCGCGACCAATACGAGACCTTGCTCAGGTTGAAGAACCACCACTTGGGCAGGAACATGATTTCAACCGGCATCGCGGGGACGGTTGACCAGGGCATTTGCCCGAACATCGCGAGCGTAATACGCGTGAATACATTGCACTGCTCGGCACCGCCGTTGGCGCGCACCCACTGGCGGGCCTGCTGCATGTGCGGCGCGTCTTCATCGTCACCCGCGAGCTTGAGCGCGAAATAAGCCTTGATCGTGGCGCTGAGGTCGCCGGGGCCGCCTTCGTACAGCGGCCAACTGCCGTTCACCCGCTGACCGGCGCGCAGATAGACCGCAAGGCGCTGCTCCCGCGCGCTGTCAACGGTGCCCATGAAGTAGTGCAGCAGGAGATATTCCGATGGAATAGTCGCGTCCGCTTCGAGGTCGAAGCGCCAGTGGCCGTCATTGGCCTGGCGGCTCAGCATGGCCTGCGCAGCACGCGCGAGCCCTTGCTGCACGGGATCGGTCGGCGCCTTTGCCGTGACCATGGGCGGATGCAGGGATTCGGTCCGGTGAATGCCCAGAATCTGCGGGAGGACGTCAATTCTTTCGTTCATTCTTTCACTCGTTTTGCGGGGTCGGCGCCCCAAAACTCATCCGACAGCGGCACCTGAGGTACCGTTCCGGTGCAAGTGCCTTTGCATCGCGCTGTGGACGGTATGCACGCCAGTGTTGCTGGCAAAACTCGTTCCGCATGGCCCGCCGCCCCCACGGTCCGGCCCTGCGGCGCGTCGCATCCCAACGGGATCGACGCAGTGCGTCACCCGTTTATGGTGTCAAAACGCAACAGCATTCTAGGGGAGATGCCTTGATATGCAAAGGCTTAGCGCGATTAGCCGCCCCAACAGCGCAAGCATGTTGCGCAAAGGCAACGTGATGACGCCGGGTCGGCTCAGGCAGCAGGGTCGGCGGCGGGCGAGCGCTGTAACCAGCTAAGGAACTCGCGGAACGGCAGCGGGCGGCTAAAGAAATAGCCTTGCGCCACCTCGCAGTCGGCCGCCCCAAGAAACGCCAGTTGCGCCGCAGTCTCCACGCCTTCGGCAACTACCGTCAGCCGCAGGGCGTGACTCAAGGCCAGAATCGCGCGGGTAATGGCTTCGCCGTCGGCATCGCCCGGCAAGTCCCGGATGAACGAGCGGTCAATCTTCAAGCCGTCGAGAGGAAATTTCTTCAGGTAAGCCAGCGATGAGTAGCCGGTACCGAAGTCGTCCAGATAAATCCCGGTGCCCAAGGCTTTCAGATCCTGGAGCGCGAGCTGGCTCGCTTCCGTGTCGTCCATCAGCAGGCTTTCGGTAATTTCGAGTTCCAGCTGGTGCGGTGCAATGCCGGTTTCTTCCAGCACCTGCGTCACCACCTTCACCAGCTCCCCGTGCCGGAATTGCCGGGCTGAAAGGTTCACCGCCACGTTGATTTGCTCGAAGCCTGCGGCCTGCCACTTCCGGAGATCGGCGCAGGCGCGCCGCAGCACCCATTCGCCAATCGGGACGATGAGGCCGCTTTCTTCGGCAATCGGAATGAAATCGACCGGCGACACGGCGCCGCGCTGCGGATGATTCCAGCGCAACAGCGCTTCGGCGCCCAGGATGGCCCCGGTGCGGACACAGATTTTGGGCTGGTAGCACAAATGCAGTTCATCGCGGTCAATGGCGTGCCGCAGGGCAGTTTCAATCGCCATGCGGTCCAGCGCCCGCGTGTTCAGATCGGCGGTGAAGAGGTGATATTTGTTACGCCCCTCCTCCTTCGCCCGGTACATCGCGGCATCGGCATTGCGGAGCAGGCCGTTCAGGTCGGTATCGTCCAGCGGGAAAAACGTCACGCCGATGCTGCCCGTGACGTAGATTTCATGGTTCTGAATCAGGACTGGCCGCGCCAGCGCTTTCAGGATCTTGCGGCAGACCGCTTCTGCATCTGCTGTGGCGCCCAAGCCCTCCAGAATCACCGTGAACTCATCACCGCCCAGTCTGGCAATGGTGTCGCTGCGCCGGACCGCCCCTTTCAGCCGTTCCGCCACCTCAATCAGCAGCTCGTCGCCGGCCAGATGACCCAGCGTGTCGTTGACCGCCTTGAAGCGGTCCAGGTCGATGAACATCAGCGCCACGAGTTGCTTGCTGCGTTCGGCGCGGGTCATGGCCTGATGCAGCCGGTCGCGGAACAGCTCGCGATTCGCCAGACCGGTCAGGCGGTCGTAGTGCGACAGAAAAGTCAGGTGCTGGTCCGACTCCTTGCGCTCGATGGCGTAGCGCAAGGTTTTGAGCACCAGCGCGGCGTCACTACGCCCCTTGATCAGATAGTCCTGCGCGCCGTGCTTCAGCAGCTCCAGCGCAAAGCGGTCGTCATCGCTGTCGGCCAGCACCACGATGGGCAGGTGAGGATCTGCCGCCACCAGCTGGGCGAGCGTCGCATTCCCCGAGGAGTCGGGCAGCTCAAGTTCGGTAATGACCGCGTCCGGGGCGTGCTCATGCAACAAGGCGAGCCCGGCTTCCAGCGTCGACGCGTGCTCAATCGTGATTGGCTTTCCGCTTGCCACCTGCAGCAGGTTGGCGAGGCTCACCGCCGCCGCGCTGTCAGGTTCCAGCAGCAGCACCCGCAGGGCGCCGGCGCGTGTCCCGCCGGCGCTCAGGCGAGACTGATGGTCTGACATCTGCGCTCGCGGCTCGGGAACATGGCTGGCCTTTACGGATGGTTTTCGGGGGCTGCTCCGACCAGCGGCCAGACGGCGACAAAACTTTAACCGGCCGCGACGCCAAACCGCCTCAAGACGGGGCGTCCGCGGGCCGATAAGCGAAACTCGTCAGTTCTCGGGAAAAGCCCCTCAGCCATGAATGTCATCGTCGGTATTGTGTTGGTGCTCGGCTGTGTCGCCGGCGGTTTCGTGCTCTCGCACGGCAAACTCGCCGCCCTGTGGCAGCCCTATGAGTTGCTGGTCATCGGCGGTGCGGCCTTGGGCGCCTTCGTGATCGCCAATCCGCCGTGGGTGATCAAGGCCTCGTTCAAAAGCATCCCGCTGATGATGAAAGGCTCGAAGTTCAAGAAAGGCTTCTACCTCGATGCCCTCGCGCTGATGTACGACCTGCTCACCAAGGCCCGCAAAGAAGGCATGATGTCCTTGGAACCAGACGTCGAAGAACCCGAAAAAAGCACGATTTTTGGCAAATATCCCAAGGTGGCCGGCGACCATCACGCGGTTGATTTTCTGACCGACTACCTGCGGCTGATGGTCGGCGGCAGCATCAAGAACTCCTTCGAACTCGAAAACCTCCTCGACATCGAACTCGAAACGCATCACGGCGAGGCGCATCAGGCCTCGGCCGCGCTGACCCGCGTATCAGACGGTCTGCCGGGTTTCGGTATCGTGGCCGCAGTGCTCGGCATCGTGATCACGATGGGTGCGCTGGGCGGGCCGGCGGCCGAAATTGGCCACCACGTAGCGGCGGCGCTGGTCGGTACCTTCCTCGGCATTTTGCTGGCCTACGGCTTCGTAGGCCCGATGGCGACGCTGGTCGAACATCTCTCGCGGGACGAATCACAGTTCTACGTCGTGCTGAAAACCGTGCTGATTGCCGCCCAGCAGGGCTACTCCCCGCAAATCGCGGTGGAGTTCGGGCGCAAGGCCATTTTCTCGGTCGAGCGCCCCAGCTTCCGGGAACTCGAAGAACACGTGAAGCGCAAGTAAGGCGCCGCGCGAGCATATCCCATGGCCGTTGAATCACCGCCGATCATCATCAAGAAAATCAAGAAAGGCGGCCATGGTCACCATGGCGGCGCCTGGAAAGTCGCGTTTGCCGACTTCGTGACCGCGATGATGGCGTTCTTCATGCTGATGTGGCTGCTGGGGTCCACCTCGCAGGAGCAGAAATCGGCGATCGCCGACTACATGAACGACCCCACCGCCAGCAACGGCCCCGGCGGCGCCGGCAAGAGCCCGGTGTTCGACGGCGGCTCGGGCATCAACGAAGGCAAGGGCCCTACCCCCACGCCGCGCAACGACCCCGGCGAAGCCGACATGCCATCGGCCGAATCCGAGCCCATGAGCGACTACCACCCGGCCATGGACGACGCCGAACAAATGGCGCTAGAAGCGGAAAAACGCCGGCTCGAGTCGATGCTGGAAGAGCTGAAGGCGGCGGTGGAAGCGCAGGCCCTCAAACCGTTCAAGGACCAGCTCTTGCTGGACATCACCAGCGAAGGCCTGCGGATCCAGATTGTCGACAAGGAAAACCGGCCCATGTTTGCGCAGGGCAGCCCGGTACTGGAGAGCTATACGCGCGACATCCTGCACGCCATCGTGGCGGTGATTAAATCCCAGCCCAATCACATCAGCATTTCCGGGCACACCGATAAAACGCCGTACTCGACCCATAACGGCTACAGCAACTGGGAACTGTCGGCCGATCGGGCAAACGCCGCACGCCGCGAACTGGTGGTGGGCGGACTGGAAGAAGACAAAATCGCGCGTGTCGTCGGGCTGAGTTCCTCAGTGCTGTTCGACAAGCAAAACCCCTTCAGCCCAATCAACCGCCGCATCAGCATCATCGTGATGACCAAGGCGGCCGAGCAAACCGTGAGCAGCGGCGAGGGCGCCAGCCAGATCGATGCCCCGGCCGGCGAGATCCCGGACGCAGGCCTGCCGCCGCCGGCCGACAAGGCAAGTCTGGACGACGTCTCCGCCCCCGCCGGCGCTCCTGCCGCCGGCACCTAGCCGGGCGGAAGCCCGTCGCGGGGTTTGCGCCGCGGCCATCCCGTCACTAGAGTGCGGTTCCTCCGTCAGCCCGAGACCTGAGTGCCCTCATTCATACCGCTTGCCGCGACCGCACTGCTGACCCTCGTCTGGGGCTATAGCTGGATCCTCAACAAAATCGCGATTACCGCGCTTGGCCCGTTTACCTTCAGCGCCTGGCGGATGCTGATCGCCTCGCTCTGTCTGCTGCTGGCGATGGCCTTGAGCGGACGCTCGCTCAAACCAACACGCTGGCCCGAGATGCTACGCCTCGGCCTGATTCAGACCACCGGCTTTATTGGTCTCAGCATGTGGGCGCTGCTCGAAGGCAGCGTCGGGCGCACCTCCATTCTGGTCTTCACCATGCCCTTCTGGACGGTGGCGCTGGCCTGGCCGGTGCTGGGCGAGCGGATTCGCGAATGGCAGTGGCTGGCGCTCGCCATCGCGCTGGCCGGATTGGTGCTGCTGATTCGGCCGTGGGATCCGCAGGGCTCGCTGCTCAGCAAACTGCTGGCGGTTGCGTCCGGTTTTGCCTGGGCAGCGGGCTCGGTTGAAGTCAAACGCATGCAGCAAAAAGCGCCCGTTGATCTCCTGTCCCTGACGACCTGGCAAATGGTGTTTGGCTCCATTCCGCTCATGGGCATTGCCGGACTGGCCGGCGAGCCGCCGCCGGTCTGGACGCCCACGCTCATTGCGATGCTGTTTACGCTGGCGATGATTTCGACCGCGCTGTGCTGGGTCATCTGGCTTTATGTGCTGCGCCGGCTCTCGACCAGCGTCGCCAGCATGAGCATGCTGGCGGTGCCGGTGGTCGCCATCCTGAGCGCGCACTGGCAGCTGGGCGAACGCACCGCGCCCACCGAAGTCGCCGGCATGGTCTGCATTGGCGCGGCGCTGGTGCTGCTCAATCTGGCGGGCCGCTGGGCCCGACGCGGCCTCCCGCCCTGATGCGCGCCAGCCTCATCCGATGCTGTCTGGCGCTGCTGGGTCTGTGCCTCTGGCAGCCGCTTTACGCCGGCGAACCGCTCGCGCTACGCGTGATGACGTTCAACCTGATGTGCCCGGTCTGCGGCTGGAGCGACTACGGCCGCTGGGGCCTGCGTCAGGGCGGGCTTATCGCCTCCCTGCGCGAAGGCCAGCCCGACCTGCTGTCCACCCAGGAAATGATCACCCCCGGCAATCTGGAGGTCGTCCGCGAGGCGCTGCCGCGGCTCGACCCCTATTACCTGGAACGGGGCGTGCCGCTGCTGGACGCCGTGCTGTGGGTAGACCGCGAGCGCTTCGAGGTGCTGGCTAAGGGCGGGTTCTGGGTCAGCGATACGCCAGACGCTGCCATAGGCTTCAATGAAACTTTGTCCGTGCCGCGGGTGGTGATTTGGCTGCGCCTGCGCGATCGGCCCACCGGGACGACGTTTGTGCTGGTCGGCCTGCACCTCGACAACAACCGGCACAACAAGCCGCCGGCGGTCACCCTGCTCCGCGACCGCCTGCCGCAGTTGGGTGCGCTACCGCTGATTGTGGCGGGCGACTTCAACATCCAGACCGGCTCACCGCTGATGCCAAAACTGCTCGGCACCACGCCCCCGGTGCTGGTCGACAGCTACGATCTGGCCAGCGAACGCCGACTGCTGGGCGTGCCGTCGGGCGTTGTCGAACGCGCCTGCAAGGACTTCATCCAGACGCCCTACCCGGACTGCCGGATCGACCACGTGCTGGTCGACGCCCACGCCGGCTGGCGTGCCGGCCAGCACACGTTGGACATGCGACGGCTGGGGCCGACGGGCAATTTTGCCTCCGACCATCGCGCCCTGTGGGTCGATCTGGTCTTGCCCCTGCCGCCCGCGCCGCGCCCCTAGGGCATCAACGCCAGCACGTAACTGCGCTGGCGAAAAATCACTTCCGCGCCGGGTAGTTCCGCCAACCGCGCCTCGCGCACCAGCGCCAGATCGCCGGCCACCGGCGTACGCCGCTCAACCGCCCGCCCCGCATAGGTCTGAAAACTGGGCTTGTTGAGCCCGAACATCACCAGCGGCTCCGTCCGGGTCGCGGCCAGCAAGCCTGCCGCCCGAATCGGCCCTTGCTGGACTTCTCCCACCGCGGGCGCGAGCAGCAACATCACCGCCAGCGAACAAGCCACACCCGTGCCGTAGGCCAGTTGGAAAATCGGCCGCCGCCAGCGCAGCAGCGCTGCGAATCCGGCCATCAGCAGCGCCCCGAGCGCGAGGTAGTACCCGCGACCGAAGGATTCGGCGAGGCCCGACAACAGCCGCTGTTCGTCCGGCTTCATCGCCGGCACGCGTGCGGCGACCAGCCCCGGCGCCAGCGCCATCAGCGCCAACAGCAACAAGGCCGGCCACAGCAACCAATGACGCGAGCAGCGGGCGTCGAGTTGTCCGGCCAGCACCAGCCATAGGCCGCCGTAGCCGTAGTAGATGTAATGCGGAAGCTTGGTGCCGGCGGTGGAGAAGATCACCAGCACCAGCGCAAACCACAGCAGGCCGTAGCGCGAAAGATCGTCTTGCCAGAGCGCGCGCGGCGCGCGCAGTGCGCGCAGCAGCAGCCCGGTGTGCGGCAAGAGGGACAAGAGCACCACCGGCAGGTAAAACCAGACCTGTCCGCGATGACCCTCCATCGCCGAGGCATAGCGCCCCAGGTTGTGCCGAAAAAAAAAGTTGAGCAGGAACCCCGGCCCGTCGACCCAGGCCTGCACCACGAACCACGGCGCTGCGATGAGCAGGAACAGGGCAATCGCGCGCCAGTTAAACGCCCAGCGCCAGAACTCGGATAAGCGGCGCTGGCTCAGCAGGTAAAGCCCCAAGGCACCCGCCGGAACCACAACCGCCACCGGGCCTTTGGTCAGAAAGCCCAGCGCCATCGCCGCAAAGCCCAGATACTGCCAGCGCGCCTGCCGCTCGCAGAGCCACAGCCAGTTGGCATAGGCCGCTGCCACCAGCCACAGGTTGAGCCAGGCGTCGGCGGTCGCCGCGCGCTGGATGATGCCCGGCCCAAGCGTGGTGGCCACCAGTAACGCGGCCAGCAGCGCGAACTCGTTGGCCGCGGCCGGCGTTCGGGTCGCGGCGGCAACCCGCCGCGCAAACGCGAAAGTCAGCCCAATCCACGCGCTGGCCGCCAAGGCCGAAGGCAAGCGGAACGCCCATTCCGGCGACCCGAACAGCGCGACCGACCCCGCCTGCAGCCAGTAGGACAGCACCGGCTTGTCGTAGCGCGGCACGCCCATCAACCAGGTCGACAGAAAATCATGCCGCAGGAACATCTCGGTGGTGGACGCGGTGAACGCGCCTTCATCAAGGTCGAACAGCGGCACATGCCCCAAGCCAGCCAGCGGCAACAGCAACAGGCCGAACAGCCACAGCAGCGTGCGCCGGTCGCGCGCGAGGGGCTGAATCACAGGCTGGCAGAAGTCGGCGGCCGCGGGGCGTCACGCAGCACGTACTGCTGGCCACCGTGCGGCTCGTGGTAGATGCGGGTCAACATCTCCCCCAGCAAGCCCAAGCCCAGAAACTGCACGCCCAGCACCGAAAGCATCACCCCCAGCAACAGCAAAGGCCGCTGCCCGATGTCGGCCCCGGTGGTGAACTTGAGCACGGTGAGATAGAGCAGCAAAGCAAGCCCCAGCGCCGACATGAGCGCCCCGGCGCCGCCAAAGGCGTGCATGGGTCGATGACGATAGCGAAGCAGAAACTTCACCCACAGCAGGTCGAGCAATACGCGCACCGTGCGGTCGATGCCGTACTTCGACACCCCGCGGGTGCGGGCGCGGTGATTGACCGGCATTTCCATCACCCGTGCACCAAACTGCCCGGCCAGCGCGGGAATAAAGCGATGCAGTTCCCCGTAAAGCTTCACATGCGTCAGCGCTTCGCGGCGGTAGAGCTTGAGCGAGCAGCCGTAGTCGTGCAGATGCACGCCGGTGACGGCGGAAATGAGCCGGTTGGCGATCCGGGACGGCAGCTTGCGTGAGAGTGCGCGGTCCTGCCGGTCGCGGCGCCAGCCGGAAATAATGTCGATTCCGGGCTGCGCCGCCAGAGTCGACAGCAGCCGCGGGATATCTGCCGGGTCGTTTTGCAGGTCGGCGTCCAGCGTGACCAGCACCTCGCCCCGCGCGGCGTCGAAGCCGGCCTGCATGGCGGTGGACTGGCCGTAATTTCGATTGAGATACAGGGGGCGCAACCACGGCCGGGTGCTCGCCAGCTCGGCCAGCACCCGGTCGCTGCCGTCGCGCGAACCGTCGTCCACGCAGATCAGCTCGAACGGGATGCCCGCACCTTCCAGCGCGGCCGCCACCTGGGTCACCAGATCGGGGAGGTTCTCGTGTTCGTTATAAACCGGCGCAATGACCGAGACGACGGGCGGGGCCGCGGCAGACACCGCGGGATCGATGGATGCTTCATTCATCTGCCGATTGTAGTGCGCGCGTGCGCCTTTGCGGCAGATCAGGGCGAGGCCGGCGCCTCCCAGCCGCCGCCCAGCGCCCGGTACAGCTGAACCACTGCCGCGTAGGTCAGGCTGGTGGTGCGCAACTGCGAGAGTTCCGAGGCAAACAGCTGGCGCTGCGAATCCAGCACTTCGAAGTAGCTCGACACCCCGTTGCGATAACGCAGTTCGACCAGCCGCAGGCGTTCACGGTCGGCCGCCACCACCCGGTCGTAGGCCAGCCGCTGTTCGCGCAATCGTTGGTAGGCGACGAGCGCATTTTCCACTTCAAGAAAGGCATTACGCACCGCCTGCCGGTAGCTTTCGGCGGCGATGGTCTGACTGGCGCGGACCGTATCCAGATTCGCGCTCAAGCGCCCGGCGGTAAAAATGGGCAGGGTCAGGGCCGGATTAACCGACCAGGCTTCGCGCCCGCCGTCGAATAGCGCAGAGAGCTCCGGACTGACCACGCCCAGAAAACCCGTGAGCGAAATGCTGGGGAAAAAGGCCTTGCGCGCGGCTTCCAGGTTGGCCTCGCTCGCCGCCAGCGTACGCTCGGCGGCAAGCAGGTCGGGCCGGCGCGCCAGCAGCGCCGACGGCAGGCCAGCGCCCAGAGCTTCAGGCAGTTTGAAATCTGCCAGCTGCGTGGCGCGCGCGACTGGGCCGGGGTTCCGCCCCACCAGCACCGCAAGCGCGTTTTCGGTGCTGCTGCGCCGGCGTTCAATATCGGCCAGCGCCTGTTCGGCAGTGGCCAGCGAGGTCCGCGCCTGCTGCACATCAACGCCGGCGACCACGCCCGCCTTGAAGCGCAGATCAACCATCGCGAGCGACTGCTGGCGGGATTGGATGGTGGCCGTCGCCACCCGCGCTTCGGCGTCCAGTTCCAGCAACTCGATATAGGCCTGTGCCACCTGCGCGACCAAACTGACCTGCACCGCCTGCTGGCCCGCTTCGCTCGCCAGCAGGTTCTGCCGCGCGACCTCGCTCAAGTCGCGCAAACGGCCCCACAGATCTATTTCCCAGGCCGGCAGGGCGAGCCCCAGACTGGCCACTTCCGAGTCCACGTTGTCGGGCCCGACGCCCGGCTGACGCTGGCGCTGATAGCCCGCGTTCAGGCCCAGCGTGGGCCAGCGCTGGGCGTCCTGCACGCCGTAGCGCCCGCGCGCTTCCGCGATGCGCGCCGTTGCAATGCGCAGGTCGCTGTTCTCGCGCAGGGCTTCGTCGATCAGGCCGGTGATTTCTGCGCCCTTGAACACGCCGCGCCAGTCCTGCTCGGCCATGTTGCGGGCCTCCAGGGTGGGCGTGCGCCAGGTGGCCGGTACGGCGATGGTCGGCGCGACCACCGGCTCGTGCTGCCAGGGCAGCGACTGACAGCCCGCCAGCAAGGCGGATCCGAGCAGCAAGGGCAGTCGCACGCTCATGCCTGCGCTCCTTTGTCCTCACGCCGGGTGCGCCTGAGTTTCATCACGAGCACATAGAACACCGGTGTGAAGAACACCCCGATGAGAGTGGCCGCAATCATCCCGCCCATGATGCCGGTGCCTACCGAATGCTGCGTGGCCGCGCCCGCGCCGGACGCCCGCACCAGCGGCAGGACGCCCAGAATGAACGCCAGCGAGGTCATCACAATGGGGCGCAGGCGCGCCTTGGCGGCTTCCAGCGCCGCATCCATCACGCTCAGGCCTTCCTCGTAGCGCTGCTTGGCAAACTCGACGATCAGAATGCCGTTCTTGCCGGCGAGCCCGACCAGCGTGATCAGGCTGACCTGAAAAAACACATCGTTAGGACTTTGCCGCAGGAGCAGCGCCACCAGCGCACCGAGAATAGCGATCGGGACTATCAGGAACACCGCCACCGGCAGCGCAAAGCTCTCATAGAGCGCCGCCAGAAACAGAAACACAAAAATGAGGGACAGGATAAAAATGCCCGCAGCGCTTGAGCCCGCCAGCTTCTCCTGCAGCGACTGCCCGGACCACAGATAGCCGACGCCCTCGGGCAAGACCGTCGCCGACAGCCGCTCCATGGTCGCGAGCGCTTCGCCCGAACTGCGCCCCATCGCCGGCGCGCCGTTGACCTGTACCGAGGGATAGCCGTTGTAGCGCGTCAGGGCGATCGGCGCCGAGCGCCACTCGCTGCGGGCGAGCGTCGCCAGCGGCACCAAATCGCCGGTGAGGCTACGGGCGTAGTAGCGCTTCAGGACGTCAGGGTCTGCCCGAAAACGCTCTTCTGCCTGCAGTTTCACTTTCAGGTTGGTGCCGAAGCGGGTGAACTGGTTGACGAAGCTCGAGCCCAGCAAGCCGCCGATGGTCGCGTAGAGATCCTGCAAGGGCACGCCCATGGCCTTCGCCTTATTGCGGTCGACGTCCAGAAACAACGTTTGCACTTCGGGCGCGCCCACGTTGCGCGTGCCGCGAATGGCCGGCTCGGCGCCGGCCGCTTCCAGCAGTTTGCCCAGCGCCTGATTCAGCTTGTTGCGGTCACCGTCGTAGGACACCAGCCGGTAGTCGAAGCCGGCGGTATTACCCATACCGGAGATCGGCGGCTCGTTCAGCGCAAAAACCCGCGCTTCGCTAATCCCCGCAAACTGCATATTGAGCCGGCGTAACACCGCGCCGACGTGTTCATCCGCCGCCTCGCGCGCCTCCCAGGGTTTCAGCGTGGCAAACACGAACGCCTGATTCGCATAGCGATAGAAAATCGAAAAGCTGGTGACCGACACAAAGTCCTGCATGGTCGGCTCCTGCTTCAGCACCGCTTCCACTTTCTGCAGCACCGCAAGCGTGCGCTCCGGTGAC
This sequence comes from Gammaproteobacteria bacterium, assembly GCA_023257255.1. Taxonomy (GTDB): domain Bacteria; phylum Pseudomonadota; class Gammaproteobacteria. Next base: position 13,441 of record JALRCR010000039.1, read on the forward strand.
GAGGCTGAAGGCAGATCAACGGCGACAAAAATCGAGCCCTTGTCTTCGTCAGGCACGAAACTGGTCGGAATGCTCTTGAACAGGAACACCAGCCCGCCAATCAAGCAGGCGTAAATCACCAGCGCGCGCAGCAGGCGTTTCAGCAGACCACGCACGCCCCACACGTAGCCGGCGACCACGCGCTCGAAGGCGGCGTCGAATTTCTGAATCAGCCAGGGCTTGTGGCCGGGCTTAAGAATCAGCGCACAGAGCGCCGGGGTCAGCGTCAGCGCGGTGATGGCGCTTAATAGCGTCGAAATGGTGATGGTCACCGCAAACTGCTTGTACAGCGTGCCGACCACGCCGGGCATAAAGGCAATCGGCACGAACACCGCGCAAATCACCGCCGTCACGCCAACGATCGCCCCGCCGATGCCCTGCATGGCCTTCCGCGCCGCCGCGCGTGGCGAGAGGCCTTCGTCGTGCATCAGCTTCTCGACCGCTTCCACCACCACGATCGCATCGTCCACCACGATGCCGATCGCCAGCACCATGCCAAACAACGTCAGCATGTTGATCGAGAAGCCAGCGAGCAGCATGCCGGCCAGCGTGCCGACGATCGACACCGGGATAGCCAGCAAGGGAATAAGCGTCGCCCGCATGCTGCCAAGGAAGAGATAAACCACCACCAGCACCAGCACGAGGGCTTCGACGAAGGTGTGCTCGACCAGTTCGAGCGAGGCGGTGACAAACTTGGTGGTGTCGTAGGACACCGACCACTGCACTTCATCCGGCAGCACGCCGCCCAGCGTCGCCATGCGCTCGCGCACCGCCGTAGCGAGCGCCAATGCGTTACCGCCAGGGCGCAGATAGATGCCCATCGAGACCGCCGGCGCGCCGTTCTTGCGCGACTGCAGCTGGTAATCCTCGGCGCCCAGTTCCACCCGCGCCACGTCGCGCACCCGCACCACCGCCCCATCAGGCAGCGCCTTGACGATAACCTTGCCGAACTCTTCAACCTCGGTCAGCCCGCCGGAGGTTTGCACCGGGAAGGTCAGCATCTGTTCGTTGCTGCTGGGTGACTGGCCAATTTCGCCGACCGCGAAGTTCTGGTTCTGCTCGCGCACCGCGTTGCTGACATCGGTCACCGTGAGCCGATATTTGGCGAGTTTGTCCGGGTCCAGCCACAGGCGCATGGCGTAAGGCGAGGCAAATAGCGTCACGTCGCCCGCGCCGGGCAGCCGCTTCAATTCGTTGACAATCTGGCTGTTGGCAAGGTTTGCGATGTAGGTCGTATCGAAGCGCGGGTCTTCCGACTGCAGCACCACCAGCATCAGGATTTGCGGATTGGTCTTGTCGACCCGCAGGCCCTGACGGGTGACTTCCTGCGGCAGCAGCGCTTCTACGCGCTTGACCCGGTTGTTCACTTCAACGGCCGCCATGTCCAGATCCGTGCCCGGCTCAAAGAACACCGACAGCGACATCGAGCCGTTAGCCGAGCTGGTTGACTGCATGAACAACAGCCCGCGGATGCCGTTCATCTCGCGCTCCAGCGGGGCGGCCACGGTGGTCTCCAGCGTTTCGGGGCTCGCGCCAGGATAGGCCGCCGTGATCTGCACCTGCGGCGGCGCGACGGTCGGGTATTGCTCTACGGCCAGCTGGGTAGCGGCCAGCGCACCAAGCAGCGTCAGCAAGGCGGCGATAACGGTCGCGAAGACCGGGCGATCGACGAAGAAACCCACGTGCGCCCCCGCCTAGTTGCCGGCCGGCGCGGCGGCCGCTTCGATCTTGACCTCCAAGCCCGGGCGGACTTTCTGCACGCCGTCGACGACCACCTGCTCGCCCGGCGCCAGACCTTTTTCAACGATCCAGTCCTCGCCATACCAGGCGCCCATCACCAGATCGCGGCGGTCGATCTTGCGGTCGTCGTCGACCACGAACACGGTGTGACCCGTCGGGCTTTTCACCACTGCGCGTTGCGGCACGAGCACCGCGTCCGGACGCTGACCGACCGTCAGCGAGACCCGCACAAAGAGCCCCGGCAAAAGGTCTTCGCGCGGATTTTCCATCACCGCCCGCAGCGCCACGGTGCCGGTGTCGCCGTTGATTTTCAGGTCGGTGAAGTCAATTTTTCCGGCTTCCTGATAGACCGAGCCGTCGGGCAGCAGCAGCCGCGCGGTGGCGCCGCCGGCTTCGGCCGTGATCAGCCCGCGCTGGAGCGCATTGCGCAGCGCCATGGCCTCGCTGTCGGCGACCGTAAACGTGACGTAAACCCGATCGATACGGTCGACGGTCGCCAGATGGGTGGCTTCGCCTTTGCCGACCAGTCGCCCTTCCGGCACCAGTGCGGCGCCGATGCGGCCTTCCTGGGTGGTCTTGATGCGGGTGTAACCGAGATTCAGCTCGGCCTGATCAATGTGCGCCAGCGCCGCAGTGCGCTGGGCGTCTGCCTGCGCCACGGCGGCCACCGCATCGTCGTAATCCTGCTGGCTGATGGCCGTCTCCTTGACCAGCGGCCGATAGCGCGCCTCGCGCGAGCGGGCATTGACCAGCACGGCGTCAATCCGCGCCAACTCGGCTTTAGAGTTCGCCAGCGCTGCCATGAAGGGCGCATCGTCCAGCGTGTAAAGCAGGTCGCCGGCGGCGACCTTGCTGCCCTCCACGAAGTAGCGTTTGGCGACGATGCCTTCGACCCGGGCGCGAATTTCGAGCGACCGATAGGCCGAGACCCGTCCGACATATTCGTTGACCACGGGCACCGTGGCCGAGCGCGCGGCCTGCACCTTGACCAGCGGCGGCGGGGGCGCCGGCGGCGTTGCCGGTGGCTTGCTGCAGGCGGTCATACCAAGCGCCAGCAGGCAGAGCAGCAGCGCGGAGGGGCGAATCGGAGACGACATCAACGGTTCCTTCCGTTTCGGAGGATTTTTGAATTGACGGATGGTAGAGAGAATGAGCGGCCAAAAACAGGCCGGGTCCGGCCAAAAATCTTATCCGCCCGCGACACGGGGGCGGCGCGCGCGGTTAAGTAGGACGGCCGCGCGCCTAGACCGACAGCGCCTGTGCCTGCTTCAAGGCGTTTGCCGCGACGTCAAAATCGAAGGACTTGGCGGCGGCATCAACCGCCGCGAAGTGGGCGGGGAAAGCCGCTTTGAGCAGCGCGGCTTCGGTTTCGATGAGTTCGATGGCGTCGGCATCGCCCTCTGCCAGCAAGCGCTGGATCTGCGACACCACGCTGGCCAGGCGGGTCTGGTCGACGGCCACCGGCGCGGCCGGGCTCGCCACGTCCACGGCCGGCAAGGCCTCGCCCAGCGCGTCGAGCAGCGCGTCCATTTGCGCACAGACCGCTGCCACTTGCGGCGCAATCCCGGCTGCGTCGGGCGTCTGACCGAGCAGCGTTTCCAGTGCGCCGGCGGCCGCCGCCAGCGTGTTTGCGCCCAGATTGCCGGCCATGCCTTTCAGCGTATGGGCCAGCCGCTCGGTCGTCGCCAGATCGCGTTCCGCATAGCGCTGCCGCAGCTCCCCGGTGAAGCCCTGCTGGCCGTCCACGAATTTCCGTAACAAGCGCAGATACAGGGCCTCTTTGCCCAGCGCCCGGCGCAGGCCTTCGTCAAGATCGATGCCCGGCACGACTTGCGGCAGGCGCGCGCCCGTCTCCATCGTCTGGAGCGCAGGCGACAGGCTGCCGGCCGGGGTGACGCGAGCCGGCACCCAGCGCAACAGGCTACGGTAGAGCTGTGCGGGCTCCAGCGGCTTTGCCACGTGGTCGTTCATGCCGGCTGCCAGACAGCGTTCGCGGTCGCCGGCCATGGCGTTGGCGGTCATCGCCACAATCGGCAAGTCGGCAAACTGCGGCTGGGCCCGTATCTCGGCCGTCGCGGCAAAACCGTCCAGCACCGGCATCTGTAAATCCATCAGCACGATGTCGTAGGGCGCACCGGCGAGTCGCGCCAGGGCGTCCCGCCCGTTGCCGGCCACATCGACGGTGAAATGCCCGTCCGCCAGCAATCCCAGCGCCACTTCCTGATTAATCTCGTTGTCTTCGACCAGCAGCACCCGGGCGCCGGCGATCGGCGCCAGCATGGCGACCGGGTCCAGCGTCTCGTGCCGCCGGCCGGTGCTTCCAGGCAGCGCCGGATGGCGCTTGATCACGGCCATTTCCTCCAGCAGGACCTGCGGATTGAACGGTTTGAGCACCACCCGATCAACGCCCGACTCGCGCGCCCGTCGCAGCACGTCTGATTCGCCAAATGCCGTCAGCATGACGATGCGCGGTGGCTCGGCCACTGTGCGGCTGCGAATGCGGCGCGTCAGCTCCATGCCGTCCATTCCCGGCATCTGCCAGTCGGTAAACACCATTTCGAAGTCGGTTTCGGCCAACATTGCGAGCGCCGCTTCGCCGTTGTCGACCGCCCGCACCTCGTAGCCGTGCGGTTCCAGAATCAGCCGGACCAGGGTGCCGAGCGAGGCTTCATCGTCAACCACCAGCACACGCGGACGTGCTTCCAGCTTGCCCTCGGGCAGATGCACGGTGCACCAGAAGGTCGAGCCCTTGCCGTAATCGCTGCTCACGCCGACCTGCCCGCCCATCAGTTCGGCCAGACTGCGGGTAATCGCAAGCCCTAGCCCGGTGCCGCCAAAGCGGCGGGTGGTTGAGCCATCGGCCTGCTCAAAACTCTGAAACAGCCGTGCGCTTTGCGCGGGCGTCAGGCCGATGCCGGTGTCCTTGACGGAGAAAAACAGCACCAGCGATTCGCCCTCGCCGGCATGGCGCCGAACGGTCACGGTAATCCCGCCCCGCTCGGTAAACTTCACCGCGTTGTTGGTGTAGTTGATGAGGATCTGTCCGAGTCGCAGCGGATCGCCCAGCAACCGGGGCGGCACATCCGGTGCCACATCGAAGCTCAGGCTCAAGCCCTTCGCCAGACACTTGTCATAGACCAGGGTCGAGACGTTCTCCAGCACCTGCTGGAGATCAAAGTCGACCTGCTCCAGCGTCAGCTTGCGGGCCTCGATTTTCGAAAAATCCAGAATGTCGTTGATGATGCCCAGCAGGTGCTGCGCCGAGAGCTGGATTTTTTCCAGATAATCCCGCTGCGGCGCCGTTAACTCGGTGCGGAGCGTGAGATGCGTCAGGCCGATCACCGCGTTCATGGGGGTGCGGATTTCATGGCTCATATTGGCCAGAAAATCGCTTTTTGCCTGAGCCGCGTTCTCGGCCGCAGCGGTGGCCTCGGCCAGCGCCGTGTTGCGTTCCTGCAGGCGGGCCAGCAGTTCATCGCGGGTTTCCTGCCCGGCGATCTGCCGCAGGCGCGGCAGATGCACGGCCAACTGCGTGGGTTGCTGCAGGCGGTAGCTGAGTTCAAACCCGCTGCCGTTCTTGTAATCGATCGCGGCACGCGGCGGCTGCCGCCAGGCGCCATCGGCCAGACTTGCGCACTCAAACTGAAAACCCAGCCGTTCGCCGTTTGCATCGGTGATGGCCAGAAACCGCACCCGCGCGCCGCTGCCATGGCGACCCAACCAACGGCCGAGTTCCGAGGCTGCCCCGGCGATCCGTGCGGCCGTTGGCTCGGGCGCGTCCAGCGCGCGCACCATCAGGTAGATCTTCTGCCGCGCCGCCAATAGTTGCTCGACGGTCTGCAGGGCCTGCGCGTGGAGGGGAATTACTTCAGCCATTTCATGACCACACAGCCGGCGTCGTCGTAGGGCTTGGCCGAGTCGGCGAGAAACCGCCGCGCGATCTGGTCCGCCGAGCGCAGGCTGGCGCTGGGTTGCAGGGCATGCGTGGCCAGATCCGGCAGGCCGTCAGTCCACAGGATGACGCAGTCACCGGTACTCAGCGGCACGGTTTGCTCGAAGGCCGTGGGCAGGCGCTCGCCCAGCACGCCGTCGCGCGACACGCCGCGCCAGGCCTGCGCGCCCAGTTTTGCCACGCGCGTATTGCCGACCGCGAGATAGCGCAGCTCGTTCCGCTCGGCGTCGGCAAACGCGAGACCTGCCGCCGCACCCAGCGTGCTCTGCGCGGCGGCATGCAGCCCGGCCATCGTCTGTTGCAGGTCGGCGCTGGCATGGGCCTGCAGCTGAGCAACCAGCCGGGTGCTGACCTGATGCGCCCGCTCGCCGTGACCGGAAGCGTCGATGATGGCGAGCAGGAGGCCGCCATCGCAGCCGATCACCAGCGCCTGATCGCCACTCCGCAATTCACCCGGATGGGCGCGCACCCGGCAGCTCACATCCCAGCAACCGGCCATGGGCGGACCACTGCCCAGCGTGCGCTGCGACGGTGGCGCGTCCAGCGGCGGCGCCGCTGCCCGTCCCACGACCCGCTTGCGGGCGACGATCCGCGTGCCGAGCCGGGGCTGCGAGGCGATGGTGAATTCATCCGCCATCCGACGCACCCCGGGCAGACCAAGCCCCAGGCTGCCACCCGTGCTGAAGTGGTCAGCCATTGCCTGATGAATATCGACAATGCCGGGTCCCGAATCCTCGGCGACAATTTCGATGTCCACCGCGCCCGCCGCGTCCAGACGCTGCAAGCCGATAAACCCGCGCCCGGCGTATTTGACGATGTTGGTGCCAAGCTCCGAGACAATGGTGGCGATCAACGCACGGTCGACCTCGGACGCATCCTGCAGCAAGGGCAGTTGCCGGGTACGCACGGCGGCGACCGCGACGTCACCCTCACTCGCAATTAAAAAGCGCTCGATGCGGTTCATCCGCCGGCGCCTGAAGCCGCGCCCCGCCCGGCCTGTCGCCGCCACAGCAGGGCCCGGTCCAGCGCGTCTTCCAAATTGCGCGCAGTCTCCAGCCCGCTGCTGTCGACATCTGCATTGACCAGATGAGCGACCACGCCCGGCCGCAGCCCGGCCAGAATCGGCCGCGCGCCCAGCAGCGCGCAGGCACGCAGGGTTTCGCGCAAGTCGGCGAACTCAACGCTGTCGATCAGGCGCAACAGCCCGCAATCCACCACCACTGCCCCGGCGCGCTGTGACTGCACCGCCTCCAGCGCGCGGACGCGCAGCACCGACAGCGTGTCGTGTTGCAGTTGCTGCGGCATCGCCACCACCACGCAGCCGCGGATCAGCGTGACGTCGACCGCCGCATCCGCCTGCTCCTGCGACTCCATCATGGCCAGCTCGCCGGACTACACGCCGCCTTCGGCCAGCGCGTGCACCCGCTTGTCGGCACCCACCAGTCGGAGCGCGATTTCGAAGGCATCGCGCAGGGTCGCCGTGGTTTTGACTTCGCCCACGTTGACCCCAAGCTCCACCACGGTCCGCGCAATGGCCGGGGAGATCCCTGAAATAATCGCTTCGCAACCCATCAGGCGGGTCGCCTTTGTGATCTTGATCAACTGGTTGGCAACCGCCGTGTCCAGCGCGCCCACGCCGCTGATGTCGAGCACGAACACCTTGGCCCTGAGTTCGGCAATTTTCGACAGGCTCTTGTTCATAATGTCCTGCGTGCGCGCCGAGTCGATGATGCCAAGCAGCGGCAGCAGCAGGATGCCCTCCCAGATCGGCGTCACCGGCGTAGACACTTCCATCACGGCGCGGCTGTGCTGGGCAATTTTTTCGCGCTGGATGCGGGAGATTTCATCCAACACGTAGTAGGTCTCGACGTACGCGCATTTCCGCAGTGCCGTGACCATCGCGCCCGCGTCTAGCGGCGCCAGTTTGCCGAGGCGGTCACCCAGCAGCGAGACCGCCTTGGAGACGCCGGCAAGATAAATATCGTTGGGCAGATCGATGCGGGCATGAACCGCGCCGATGTAGCGGCGCGACTCGGCGAAGCGCTCGTCCATTTCGCCGCTGAAAAAGCTACGCCAGTGTTCCAGCTGCTGGCGCTGAACCCGGCCCAGGGCTTCGGCATTGCCGGCAAAAAAATACTGGTATTCCTCCTGCATCTGCAGCCAGCCATACCAGTCCTGGACAAATCCGGCCATTTCCGGGATCAGGAGCTCGCCGGCTTTTTTTAACAGCGAAAGGTCGGTGGCATCCACCTCGAACTTGCGCAACACCGTCTGGATATTTTCAGTCGCGGCCATAAACGAACTCCTCGTGATGGGTGGCGGCGGGGCTGGCAAACCGCCTGCCCGCGCGGCGGTCAGGTAAAGGCACTGCGCACCATTTCTGTCGAGCTGTCGCTGAGATGCGCGGCGATTTCAGCAAAGCGGTTTTCGATTTCAAGGAACGCATCAACGACGGCAGGATCGAAATGCGTGCCCCTGCCGGCGACGATGACGTCGCGCGCCTCCGCCAGCGGCATGGCTTCCTTGTAAACCCGCCGGTTGATTAGCGCGTCGTATAC
>JALRCR010000003.1 GCA_023257255.1 Gammaproteobacteria bacterium
CGAACTGCCGGACGATCTCTTTCAGCTACACCCGACCAACCGCGGTGTTGCCCTGCACGGCGACAAGGTCTACCTCGCAACCGTGGACGCCTATCTGGTGGCCCTGTCCGCCGACACGGGCGAGGTGGTGTGGGAAGCGCAGGTCGAGGACTACCTCAACGGCTACTACATGACCCTCGCTCCCCTTGCCGCAGAAGGCCGCGTCCTGGTGGGGGTGTCTGGCGGAGAATTCGGCATTCGGGGATTCATTCAGGCCTTCGATGCCGAAACCGGCAAACCCGCGTGGAAAACCTACACCATCCCGGGTCCTGGCGAGGCCGGACACGACAGCTGGCCGGGCGACAGTTGGAAACGCGGGGGCGCGCCCGCCTGGGTTACCGGCAGTTACGATCCCAAAGCGCGCCTCACCTACTGGGGTACGGGCAACGCCGGGCCATGGGTCGGAGAAGCCCGCGAGGGCGACAATCTTTACGCGACATCAGTGATTGCCCTCGACATCGCCACCGGAAAAATTCGCGGTCATCACCAGTATCACTGGAACGACCGCTGGGACTGGGATGAGGTCACCTCGCCCCTGCTGGTCGATGTGGAACGCGAAGGCAAACGCATTCCGGCCCTTGTCCACGCGGGACGCGATGGCTATTTGTGGACGCTGGCGCGCGAGGGTGACGCGTTGCGCTTTCTCGATGCGCACCCCTATGTGCGACAAGACGTTTATTCGGCGATCGATTCGAAGACAGGCCGTCCAAGCTATACGGAGGCACACAGGCCTACGCTCGGTCGACGCGTGGAGAGCTGCCCCAGTATCTGGGGTGGCAAGGACTGGCCCCCGGAAGCCTATAACCCGGACACCGGCTATCTGTATGTGCCCGCCAACGACAATCTCTGCGGTGCGCTGAAGGGCGAGCCTGCCAAATACACGGCGGGCGAGCTCTACATGGGGGTTACGCTCGAAAACCTTGAAGTGTTCCCCCATGCGGACGCCAGCCAATACATCGGGGAACTGCAGGCTTGGGATCTCGCCACAGGCAAGAAAGCCTGGCAGGTCAGATTCCCCGGCGCACTCTGGGGACCTCTGCTTACTACGGGCGGCGGACTGGTGTTCGGGGGCGGCACCTCGGACCGGCAATTCAGAGCGTTTGATGCCCGCAGCGGGACGCTGCTGTGGCAGCAGCGAACGAACTCGGGCGTGGTGGGCGTCCCGGTCAGCTTCGCGATAGACGGCAAGCAGTACATCGCCGTGCAATCCGGCTGGGGCGTCGACGCCCAGCGCAAGCAGGATTTTCTCGACAAGGCGTTTGGTACCAAAACCAACGTGCCTCAGGGCGGCGTGCTGTGGGTGTTCGGCTTGCCCGAGACCACCCGCTGACATAGGCTGCAAGCAAGGCTGGCACCGCCGGTGCCTGCCGATTTTTTCCCCACCGCAAGACCAAGGAGCCGCGTCATGAGTATGACGACCGTGCTGTACGACGAGCGGGTGACCGAACTAGCCAATGCGAAAATCGTGGGCGAGCACCTGTGGCTCGCCCCGGACGACATGAAGGCGGCCACCGGCTGGAAACTTGAAACCGAAGGACTGTGCAAAGGCGATGCCTGCGTGCGCGCCCAGACTGCCTGGGTCGACGCCGATGGCCGGATCGATCTTTCCGCCTTCGCCGACTACATGGGGCAACCCGTCACCCGCGAAGCCTCGCAAAACGCCTGGGCCTTTGGCGAAAGCCTGAACGCCCGCCGCGATGCGCTGTTCTCGCTGCAGGCGCCGGATTTCACCCTGCCCGACCTCGACGGCAACATGCACTCGCTGTCGGATTTTCGCGGCAAGAAAGTGTTTCTCTATTCCTGGGGTTCTTACTGAGGCTGTAGCTTCGACTTGTCCGTGTGGCAGGCAATCTACGAAGACCTCAAAGGCTCGGGACTGGAAATTATCGCGGTTGCGTTCGACACCGGCGGCAAGGCCGCGGTCGAGGCCAGCATTCGCGCCGAAGGCTGCCGGGAACGCCCCGAGGTGCTCGCGCGCCTGATGGGCTGGTCGGCCGATTTGTGGGCGCGGCAAGCACCGCCGACCTACACCTGCGTGATCGACGAAGGCCATTTGCTGGCCGAACTCTACGGCATGGTGAACGTACCGCAGGGCGTGTGGATTGACGAGCAGGGGCGCATCGTGCGGCCGCCGGAATCGGCGGGTACCAGCGACATGGTGCGGCATATGAACCGTGAAACCTTCGAGATCCCGGATGCCCCGGTGGCCGAAGGCGTAGCGGTGCGCAACACCTATGTCGAGGCCTTGAAAGACTGGGTCAAGCACGGCGCGGCCAGTCGCTACGCGCTGACGCCCGACGAAGTCCGCAAACGCATGCGCGGACCCAGTCAGGATGAAGTGCTGGCGGCCAATCACGTGCGGCTGGGGCGTTACCTGTTCGCCAAAGGTGCACTGGACGCGGCCAAGCTTCACTTCAAGGAAGCCTCGCGTCTGCATCCCGACAGCTGGAACTACCGCCGGCAGTCGATGATGCTGGACCCGGAGAGTATCGGTCAGCTGAACGCCGGACCGGATTTCTGGGCCGCCGTCGATGCGAACGCTGATCGGCCGTACTACCCGGCACCGGACTTCAGCCACGCCGGTTAAACGGTCGGTTGAAGCGCCTGAAAAGCCCCCGCAAGGGGGCTTTTTTATGCCGACCGCTGCGGCACTGGCCCCGTCCAGTTAACAAAGCTGCCGCGCGCTTGATGAAGCACCACCACTGGCGCGAATAACGCCGGAAGCCGTCCTATGCGTGACGGGCAGCGTCGACCGGCGCGCGGATCCTTGGGCTTGCTTGGCAGGCAATGACGCTGCGAAAACATCCCGGGGCTTCTAGCAGCGCTGATGGAAGCCTCACGGCCAGACGCACCTGAACTTTCGCTAGCCCGTACCACCAGCGGCACGGACCATTGACGCGCTCCGCTGCTGGTTGCGCTTCGCCGCGCAACGCCGGTGGCGGCCGCGCCACTTGAACGGAAGGACCCTCGTGACAGGCCGGAAGGCCTGAAACTACTGCTATTCGGAATCGGCATAGCCCTCGCCACGTACTTGATATTGGCGTGGGGTAAAGCGTAGTGGTGGATGAAAGATGGGACTGATTTTTTTGAGGCAGTTCGCCCCTGACTGGCGCCGTGCTCGCGTTCTTACTGCTCGTCGATTCGGGCGTTGGGCTTCAGGGGCGCAAGGGGCTTAAGCTCGAGTCCAACATGACATTTGGCGCTGCCGACGTTCTTGTGTCGCCGCAGCTATTTTGCGTCGGGCCACACGATTTCTGCGCTGCCCTTGTGCGTTCTATTTTGTCGTCAGCGCCGGGCCGGTGCTGTCTGCGGGAGCCGCTGGCAATGCTTGCGGGCAGGGCTATACCGACCGAGATGTATTTGGCGAGCGCGTCAGGGCTTATCGCGGCGCACGCGCCGCCAGTACAGGCGAGACGTCTGGAATGCTTGTCGGCGCGCCCGAAGACGACGCAATGGATGAACCTTGCGCGCGGAACCTAGGCGTCTGACAGTTCAAGCAGGGCGGCGAGGCGCGCCGGATCCACCGGCTTGGAGAGATAGTCATCCATGCCGGCTTCCAGACAACGCTCGCGGTCGCCGGTCATGGCGTTGGCGGTCATGGCGATGATCCGCACGCGCCGGAGCTGCGGGTTAGCCCGCTCGATCTCGCGCAGCGCCCGGGTGGCATCGAACCCGTTCAACACCGGCATCTGACAGTCCATCAGCACGGCGCTGTAGCGCTCGCGGTCTGCGCTGATCAGGCTCAGGGCCTCCGCGCCATTGCTGGCCACCTGCACCAGGCAACCCAGCTTGCGCAGAAACGCAGTGGCTATTTTCTGGCTGACGACATTGTCTTCGACCAGCAGCACCTGCCGGGCGTCCCGCAACACGGGCGCCGTTTCCGGGACCGCTAGCGGCCGCATCGGGGGCGGCGGCGACGGCGGCGCCACCGGGACCGTGGGCAAGCAGCCCAGCCGCGCGGTGAACTCAAAACACGAGCCGGCGCCCTCCGTGCTCGTCGCCCAGATTTCGCCCTGCATCAGCTCTACGAGCTGCTTACAGATACTGAGCCCGAGGCCCGTGCCGCCAAAGCGGCGGGTGGTGGAATCATCGGCTTGGGTAAAGGGTTTGAAAATTTTGGCGAGCGCCGCTTCGCTGATGCCGATGCCGTTGTCGGTCACGCTAAACCGGAGGACCGCATGCTCCGCTTCGCGGTGCTGCTCGACCACCCGTACGCGAATGATGCCGCCACGCGAGGAAAACTTAATTGCGTTGCCGACCAGATTGCTCAAGACCTGGATGATCCGCCGGTCATCCCCCAGATAGCCGTCGAGCAGTGGGAGTTCACCGCCGACATCAAGCTGCAGGTCGGCATCCGATGCGCGCAGGCTGAACTGTTTTTCCAGCCGGCCCAGCACTTCGCCCAGCCGGAACGGCTCGTTGGCCATCGGTAGTCGACCCGCTTCAAGCCGGGAAAGATCCAGTACATCATCGACCAGATGCAGCAGGGTCTCACCGCTCAGCATTGCCATTTCCAGATATTCGCGCTGCTCGTCCGACATTTCGGTCTCCATGAGCAGCCGCGTCAGCCCCAGCATGCCGTGCAGCGGCGTGCGGATTTCATGGCTCATATTGGCCAGAAAACGTGACTTGACGTCGGAGGCCCCGCGCGCTTCCTGTTCGGCCCGCTTGAGCTCTTCCTGCTGGTTGCGCAGTTGCTCCGACAGGCGTCGGAAATCGCCCAGCGCGGCCTCGTTGGTTTGCATGATGAACAGCGTTTCGACGAGGCCGTAATGCGCCGGCAGGCTGTCCATGGTCAGCCCGTGCGCGGCAAACTCTTTCGCCTGCTGAAACCAGGGCGCACCCAGAAACACACCCCGGTCGCCAGCGGGGTCGACCACAAACTGCCCGCGTAATTTGAGCTGGCGAGGCAGGTATTCAAGGATGAGATATTTGCCCGCCAGGCCAGCGAGACTGCTGAAATTCATCGCCATGCCCGACGGCCGCAGCGCTTTCAGCAGTTCCGCTGGACGCAGGGTTTCGCCGGGCGCCGGGTGCAGCCGGACCAACGCAGCACCACGGCTGTGAATGACATCGTCCGCGCCAATCAGCAGATGAAAGGTTTCGGCAGCGAGGATGCGGCCCAGCAGGCCGGGCTCCAATGGGGCTAAGGCGTCGGTCATCAAATCACCGCAGGACGACTTCAAAGAGGTCGTGGTCTGCGCCTTCGTCCTTGCGCTGCAGACGGGTGACCGTCACGGGCTGGCCGTAGACCTCGGCCATGCCTTCCAGCAGGCCGTGCACCATGGCGGCGAGGCCGCTGCGTTCCGAACGATAGGCCACATGCAGCCGGCGCTCGTCGAGGGCCACGGTTTCAAACCGGGGCATGACCATGTCGGGGAAGACCAGCGTCAGGTGGTCGTGCAGCGAGGGCAGGTTTTGCAGAAAACTGGACAGGTCGTTACCGAGCATGCTGAACATGTGCGCATAGCCCTGCTGCCCGGTGTAGCGGCTCCAGTAGCGGCCAAAACTCACCAGCACCTCGTCGGCAGAAATACCCAGCACTTCCGCACAGGCCCCGACCAGCTTGAAGGTCAGGGTGTCGTCGTAACGTTCGAGCGTGACGAAGGTGAAGGGATCGATCTCAGCCAGCGCACAGACCTTGTTCCAGCCCTCGGGTCCGCTGAGTGAGAGCACCAACTCTTCGATGGCTTTGTTGACAATTCCGTACACGGGGAGGTTTCCGATGATGGCCATGAGGCCCACCGCCGCAGTATAGCCTCCGGCCCGCGAGGGGTGTCACGTTAGTGACAGTCCGAACAGATGATGTTCGAGGTGGACCATGCCGCGCTCGCCGTCTGGCCCTTCCAGCCAGCACGGAAACTCCGTCGGACCGAGGCGCTTGCCGGCGGGGAGGCGCGTCAGGCCGGCCCGGCCCAGCGCGGCGGCCTGGGGATAGCGGTCGACTTCCACCACCGGGCCTGCTCCCCGCCACACGCCGGCGCTGCCGCCATCCTGCCAGCCACCGTAGTAGCCCAGCCCCTGCACATCAGCCGGGGTCCCGGCGGCGCGAAGCCGGTACTCCCGCCAATGGCCGCTGCCGTCCATCAAGGCAAAGCTGCCGCCGACCACGTTGTGCGTGCCGGGCGCATATTCCAGCGCGTGTCGTACGGCGGTCAGCCGCACCCGACGCCCGTCCGGAAAGTCGAGGCAGCCCTCAAAGTCCAGCGTCGTGCCATCGCGGGCTTCGTGGGTGTTGAAGAACCCCGTGTAGGCATCGGTGGCGAATGGCGCCCAGAGGCGGAAATGACGATGGTCGATTTCATCTTCGTCCCGCGCCACCCCGCCGCTGGCCACTTTGGGCCCCATGCCGGCGCGCACGCCCCAGCTGTGGTCGCGCAGCGCCGTCCAGTCGGTCGCGGTCACGGTTTCATCATCACGCGTCACGGTGCCGCTGACGCGGCAGATCTGCGTATAGCGCAGCATGTCGTGGATAAGTTGACCGTAGCGCCGAAAGCGATAGGGCGTCTCCAGAAAAGGCGCTGCGCGCGCGGTGAAACGCAGATCAAAAGTAAAACCGGCGCCCGCTTCCTCAAGGCGCAGGCTGACCGCCTGCAGCGGCTGGTGAATCTCGATGCTGAGCGGGCCGACTGCCAGTTCGTTGCTGTGCGGCCGAAGCACGCGCGAGACACGCAGCACCCGTTGCTCGCCGCGCCGGGCAAGCCCGGCGAAGCCGTCGATGACGTTCATGTTCGGATGCAGGCGCAGGCCCGCGACCACGTACCAGTCCTCGGCAAATGCCGCGCAAAAGTAACCGTCGTTGAAGTGAACGTCCGAGGTGTAAGGAATGTTGAATGGCGTGGGATGCTGGTGGAAAGGGTATTCGTCCGCGGCGCTGATCTGCATGGTCGGTGACTCAGGGCAGGCCGGCGCGCGCGGCGCCACTGCGCAGCGCCAGCGTGGCGACCAAACCCACGATTGTCCCGAATACCACGTAGTAGGCCGCGGCAATGGGCTCGCCGGTCACGCGAATGAGCCAGGTCACAAAGAATTGGGCGAAGCCGCCAAAGAGCATCACCGCGAGGTTGTAGGCCAGCGACAGCCCGGTCGAGCGCACGCCGGTGGGGAACTGGTCGGCCACAGCGGTCGCGATCGGGCCGTAGTAAATGCCGATCAGCGAACAGAAGGTAACCTGCACCACCACCAGCCGCATCAGTGATGGCGCGGCGTGCAGCCAGTGGAACAAGGGCAATAACACGACCAGCAGCAACCCGATGCCCAGCAGCATGGGCAGCTTGGCGCCAATGCGATCCGAGAGGTGCCCGACCGTGGGAATCAGCGCGGTCATGCACAGCAACGCGATCACCTGCGCAAAGAAGGCCTCGCCCAAGGGCAGGTGCAACTGGGTGCGGGCAAACGTCGGCATGTAGATGAGCACCACGTAGTAGGTGATGGTGCCGCACACCGTGAGCCCGAAGGCAATCAGGGCGCCGCGCCAATGCGTGCGCAAGACCTGCCCCAGCGACTGGCGCGCCGGCGCGCTGGCTTTGACCTCCAGGAACTCGGGCGTCTCCTCGAGATGTCGTCTTACCCACATGCCGACCGGTCCGATCAGCAGGCCCACCGCAAACGGCAGGCGCCAGCCCCAGCTCTCCAGTTGTTCAGGGCTCAGAACCAGCGTCACAAACATGCCGGCCAAAGCGCCGCCGAGTGCCGCGAGACTCAAACCCACCTGCTGCAAGGATCCATAGAAGCCGCGCCGGCCCGGCGGCGCACTTTCAACCAGAAAAGAAGTGGCAATCGCGTACTCACCGCCGGTTGCGAAGCCCTGTAGCAGGCGCGCCACGACAATCGTCAACGGCGCGCCGATGCCGATCGCCGCAGGCAGCGGTGCGAATACGATCAGCGCCATGGCGACCGTCATCATGCCGATGATTATTTGCAACGCCGCTTTCCGCCCGTGGCGGTCGGCATACATGCCCAGCACCATGCCGCCTACCGGCCGCATAAAAAAGCCCACACCGAAGGTCGCGGTGGTCAGCAACAGCGCGGAGTATTCGTGCTCTGCCGGGAAAAACAGTTTGCTGATGATGACGGTCATAAAACCGAACACCACGAAGTCGTACCACTCGAGGGCGTTGCCAATCACCGCAGCGGCGACTTGGCGGGAGCGTGTCAGATTGTTGTTCATTGATCTTCTTGAGTAAGCGCACCGGCGCGCGAGACGCCGGCCCGGGGATCAGGTTGCGAGATGGGATTGGGCTTCCGGTCGCTGCGCCAGCGCCTGCGCTTCGCGCGCGAGAAAGCGCGCCACCCGCGCGGGCGGGAAACCAATGCTGTGCAAGCCAACGGCGGAATTCGCCACTTCCCGATAGGACAGCAGGCGACCGTCGCGCAGTTCGCAGATCGACACGCCTTCAAACAGCGCGCGCTGGCCTTCGCAGCCCGGCAGTTTCGACTCGTAGCTAAACACATAACGCGCGTAGCCAAGGCTGCCGTTATCCACCACATCGTGCAGATCCCAGCGGAAATCCCGCGCATCTCGGTGGAAATAGTCTTCCACCATGCGGACGATGTCCGCGCCGGCAAACGCGCCGTAGAAGCAGTCGTGGTAGACCCCATCGGGGGTAAAGCAGGCGGCGGTCGCCGCGCCATCGCCGCGGCAGGCCGCAACGGTCATCGCATTAAGCAGGCTAGCGAAGCTCATCGGCATTCACCTCGAAATCACAACGTTGACAAGGCCCATGCCGCCATCTGGCGGCATGGGCGAACGGACTAGCCGAGTTGCCGCAGCAGCAGGGCGTTGACGGCATTGGCGGCCTCAAGATGCAGCAGGTGTCCGATCCCTGGCAGCACCTCGGTCCGCACCGACGCCGGCAAGCCTGAGGCCTGTTCCGCCGGGATGATCGCATCGCGGTCACCCCACAGCACCTGCACCGGACAGGCCAGCGTCGCCAGGGCATCGCGCAGCACAAGCGTTTGCGTCTCGCCGCTGCAGAAGCCCTCGGCAATGGCGGTGAGCGCAGCGGGCACCCCGTCTACCCGTTTGAACTTCAGCATGTCGTCGACCATCTGGCGGTTCACCAGTTCCGGATTGGCGACCAGCTGCTGCAACAGCGGCTTCAGTTCCTTGCGCGATTCGGCGGCCACAAAGCCCCGGAGATAGGCCCCGTTGATGGACTGACCCAGAGCAGCCGGCGCGAGCAGGGACAGGGAACTGATCCGACCGGGCGCCTTGACCGCCGTCTGGAGCGCAATCGCCCCGCCCAGCGAGTGGCCGACCAGATGCGCCGCACTCACGCCCACCGCATCCATAAACGCCAGCACGGCCGCCGAAAGTCCCGCCACCGAGGCATCGGCGACGGCTTTCGAGGACTGCCCGTGACCGGGCAGGTCCAGCGCATAAACCCGCGCCCGGGCCGCCAGCGCATCATGGTTGAAGAGGAAATTGTCGAGGTCCCCGCCGAAGCCGTGGATCAGCACCACCGCCGGTCCCGACTCGCCGCGCACCGAATAGCGCAGGCGGTACCCGCCGGCATCCGCCCACTGATAGACCGGCCCACTGTCACCCTCTTCGGCCACCGGCGGCACGTAGCTCGCCAGGAACTCGGTGACGAAAGCGTCCACCGCCTCATCGCTGACGCTGGCATCAGCCAGCACGCCCAGCAGCGCGCCAATGGGCAGCACGTCATCGACGCCCGCCACGCGCCGGCGCAGCGTGCCGGCGTCCAGCGCCTCGAAGGTATTGGCAATTTTCTCGGTTTCGATATCCATCACCGGGTCGCCGGGGCTGAGCGCCTGACCTTCTTCCGCCAGCCATTCGACGACCTTGCCTTCGGTCATCGAGAGCCCCCACTTGGGCATGGTGATTGGGGTGATCTGGCTCATCAGGCGTACTCCATCAGCTTGCGCACGGCGGCTTCGATCCGCGCGGGACCGGGGATGTAGAGATCTTCGAGCACGCCGCTGAAGGGCACCGGCGTGTGCGGCGGGGTGATCATCTCAATCGGCGCCTGCAGGAACCCGAAACCCTTCTGCGCCACCATGGCGGAGATATCCGCCGCCATGCCACAGCGCGGGGAGGACTCGTCGACAATCACCAGCCGTCCGGTGTTTTCCACGCTTTCCAGAATGGTGTCTTCATCCAGCGGCGAGGTGGTACGCGGGTCGATGATTTCGCAGCTGATGCCGTCGCGCGCCAGCGCCTCGGCGGCCTTTTTCGCGTAATTGACCATGCGCGCCAGCGCGACGATCGTCACGTCGCTGCCCTCTCGCACCACGTTCGCCTCACCGAAAGGAATGGTGTAGGCCTCTTCCGGCACTTCCCCTTCCATTGCATAGAGCGCCTTGTGCTCGCAGAAAATGACCGGGTCGTCGTCGCGGATAGCCTGAATCAAGAGTCCCTTGGCGTCGTAGGGCGACGACGGAACCACCACTTTCAAGCCGGGAATGTGCGTGAAAATGGGATACAGGGTTTGCGAGTGCTGGGCCGCGGCGCGAAAGCCGGCGCCGATCATGGTGCGAATCACCACCGGCGTTTTGGCCTT
This sequence comes from Gammaproteobacteria bacterium, assembly GCA_023257255.1. GTDB lineage: Bacteria > Pseudomonadota > Gammaproteobacteria. The sequence continues at coordinate 10,566 of JALRCR010000003.1, forward strand.
GCCACCAAACATGTAGCGAAACTTCGCCGCCTGGTTGTAGATCTGATCGAAGCACACGCCGAGGAAGTCGATGAACATCAGTTCGCACACCGGCCGCATGCCGCAGGCCGCAGCGCCCACCGCCGCGCCAACGAATGCGGATTCGGAAATCGGCGTATCCATGATGCGATTGCCATACTTGCCGTAGAGGCCTTTGGTCACCCCGAGCACACCGCCCCAGGCGTCCATTTCGCCGTCGCCACCGGTCCCGCCGACGACGTCTTCGCCCATGACGATGACCGTCGGGTCGCGCGCCATTTCGTGGTCCAGCGCTTCATTGATTGCTTGCTGAAACAAAATTTTTCGTGCCATGACGTGCGCTCCTCAATACTTGATGTAGACGTCGGTCAGCAGATCTTCGGGCGTCGGATCCGGCGCGCTGCGCGCGGCGGTCACCGAGTCGTCGATCAGACGCTGCACTTCGTCGTCAATGGCGGTGAGTTCTTCCTGAGCGATGTTGTGCTCGGTCGTCACGCGCTTGATGAAGCGCTTCAGGCAGTCTTTGACCTCGCGGATATTCTTTACTTCATCCGGCGCCCGGTAGTTCTGGTTATCGCCTTCGAAATGACCGTAGAAGCGGTCCAGTTTGACCTCGACCAGCGAAGGACCTTCCCCGCGACGAGCGCGCTCCACGGCCGTCTGCATGGCGTCGTACACGGCAAAGAAGTCGTGCCCGTCGACCGTGACCGCCGGCATGCCAAAGCCTGCCCCACGGGTGGAGATGTCTTCGCAGGACACCGAGAACTTGGCCGACGTGGCTTCGGCATAGCCGTTGTTTTCCGCCACAAAAATGGCCGGCAGTTTCCATACGGTGGCGAGATTCATGCTCTCCAGCGTCGTGCCCTGGTTGGACGCACCGTCGCCGAAAAACGCGACGGCCACGCCGCCCTTGCCCTTGAACTTCGCCGCCAGCGCCGCGCCGCAGACCAGCGGTGAACCGCCGCCCACAATGCCGTTAGCGCCCAACATGCCGGTATCCAGATCGGCGATGTGCATGGAGCCGCCCTTGCCGCGACAGGTGCCCGTTCGCTTGCCGAAAATCTCGGCCATCATGCCGTTCACTTCTACGCCCTTGGCGATGCAGTGGCCGTGGCCGCGATGCGTGCTGGCGATTTTGTCGTCGTCGTTCAGATGCATGCACACACCGGTCGCTGAAGCTTCTTCGCCAGCGTAAAGATGCACGAAGCCCGGGATGCCGCCTTTGGCGAACTCCACATGCACGCGCTCTTCAAACTCGCGAATCGTTTTCATGCGCCGGTAGGCTTCAAGCAGGTCTTCTCGGGACAGAGCCATGGAACCTCCCCTCTGGAACTTTTTATTGCGAGTGGCCACCGCGCAAACGGCAGCGCCGATTGCGGGTTTGTCGCCCGTCGAACAACCGGCAACGGGCTAAGGTTAACACTCAAAAAGGCGGCACTACCCGCCACTTTTGATGCTGCATTTGCACATTCAAAGTCGCGCGGATCGCGACCCTCGCCTGCGTCCGGCGCCGCCTCTAGAATCGGGCCTCACGCCGACCCGACGGCGCCTGTTCCGGATCTGCTCAACCCCTTAGCTGGAGATTTCCCATGCCCTTGTCCGCCGAATCGCTGGCCGTGCTCGATGTGCTGCAAAAAAATGGCGTGCAGCCCCTGACCGCTTTCCCGCCGGCCGAAGGCCGTGCCTATTTCAACGCCGTGTTTGCCACCAGACCTGAAGATCAGGAACCGGTGGCGAGCGTGCGCGAGCTGACGATTCCAGTCGCAGGCGGCGAAATTCGCGCCCGGCTTTACGCGCCCAAGGTCGGCAAGTTGCCGGTGCTGGTGCATTACCACGGCGGCGGCTGGGTGCTGATGGGACTCGAAACCCACGACGGCTACTGCCGCCAGCTGGCCAACGCCTCCGGGGCTGCGGTCATCGCGGTGGAATACCGCAAGGCGCCCGAGTTCAAGGCGCCGGTGCTGGCCGAAGACTGTTTCGCCGCGTTGAAGTGGGTCATCGCCAATGCCGCCGACTTGAACGTCGACACGGCGCGCCTTGGCGTGGTCGGCGACAGCGCGGGCGGCAATCTGGCCGCGGCCGTTACCCTGATGGCGCGCGATGCGGGCATTCCCATCAAGTGTCAGGTGCTGACCTATCCGGCCGTGGACGCCACGCTGTCGGCGGCCTCCATTCAGGAGAACAAGCAGGCGCCGCTGCTGGGCGAAGCTGAAATGAAGTGGTTCTACGGCTACTACCTCGACGGCGCCAGTGTCGACGCCCGCCATCCGCTGGTCTCGCCGCTGTTCGCGAGCAGCCACGCCGGCCTGCCGGCGGCGTTTGTGTCGACGGCCGAGTTCGATCCGCTGCGGGACGAGGGCGAGGCCTATGCGAAGCAACTCGCCGCGGCCGGGGTGACCGTCGAAGCCAAGCGCTACAACAGCGTGTTTCACGGCTTCATGCTGATGTCGAAGATCATTCCTGAAGGTCGCCAGCTGCTGGCCGATCAGGTGGCGTTCCTCGCCCGACAGCTCTAAAGGAGGTCGGTGATGCCATGGCTCCGGCGACCACCGGGGCCATGGCGCTGGCGTCACGCTGCATTGCAAAAATAAATCGGGCCTCAGGCCGCGGGCTCTGTTATTCTCCCGGCGCGACCTGTTCTCCAGTCTCTCTGGTCGCGGCCATTCCGGCCTACGCTTTGTGCTTACATTCGATCTGCCTGCCCTCGCGACTGGCGTTTGGGGCTCCCCCTGACGACAGGCTTATCACGTTTACTTTCGTTCTGGAGTTTCATGTCTGATTTTTCTGACCTCGGTTTGCCCGAGGACTTGCTGCGTGCCGTGCGCGAACGCGGCTACACCACCCCTACCCCCGTTCAGGCCAAGGCCATCCCGATCATTCTGGACACGCGCGACATCATCGCCGGCGCCCAGACCGGCACCGGCAAGACTGCGGCCTTTGTGCTGCCTTTGCTGGCCCGCCTTGGGACACAGTTCAGCGGCCCCGCGCGCCGTCCGCCGCGTGCGCTGGTGCTGACCCCGACCCGCGAACTCGCCGCCCAGGTTGAAGAAAGCGTGCAGATCTATGGCAAGTATTGCCGACTGCGTTCGCTGGTGATGTTTGGCGGGGTCGGTATCAATCCGCAGATCGACGGCTTGCGCCGTGGCGTCGATATCCTGGTCGCCACGCCGGGCCGCCTGCTTGATCACCTCGGTCAGCGCACGGTCGACCTCTCGGCGGTCGAGATTCTGGTACTGGATGAAGCCGACCGCATGCTCGACATGGGCTTTATCAAGGACATCCGCCGCATCATTTCGGTGTTGCCCAAGGTGCGACAAAACCTGCTCTTTTCCGCGACGTTTCCGCCGGAAATCCGGGAACTGGCGGGCTCGCTCATGCGCGATCCGGCGCAGGTCGAGATTGCCCCGCAGGGCACGACCGCAGAGCGCATCCAGCAGCATGTGATCGTCTGCGATCGCAGCCGCAAGAAAGATTTGCTGGTAGAGCTGTTCCAGTCCCGGCAGTGGCAACAGGCGCTGATCTTCACCCGCACCAAGCACCTTGCTAACCGGCTGGCCGAGCAACTGGATGCTCAGGGCATCACGGCCATGGCGATTCACGGCAACAAGAGCCAGACCGCGCGCACCAAGGCGCTGTTCGAGTTCAAGAACGGGCGCCTGCAGGCGCTGGTGGCCACCGACATTGCGGCGCGCGGCATCGACATCAGCGAACTGCCCACGGTGGTGAACTACGAGTTGCCGATGGTGGCTGAAGACTACGTCCACCGCATTGGGCGTACGGCGCGGGCCGGCGCGAGTGGCGCCGCCTATTCGCTGGTGTGCGTCGATGAGTATCGTTTGCTCGAAAGCATCGAGCGGCTGACCCGGCAGCGCTTCACGCGCGAACGGGTGGAAGGCTTTGAGCCGGATCCGAATGCGAAGCCGCAGCCGATTGAAACCGGCCGCGGGCAGCGCGGACCGCGCGCACCAGGGCACCACGGCGGTGGCGACGCGGTGCGCCGCCACGACGCGCCACGGCGCCCGGAACCGGGTAACGAAGCGCCCCGTCGCAGTGGTCCGGCGCCGGACGGCCAGCGTCGCAGCAGTCAGCCGGTGGACGGCAACCGACGGCCAGCTCCGGGCGGTGACGCCCAACGGCGCGCGCCGGTAGACGGTAACCGACGCCCGGCCGGCGGCAACAACGGCAATGCCAACGGCAACTACCAGCAGCGGCAACGCGGTCGCTAGCAGTCCCGAATCCGCCGACGGCAGCTCCTGCCGTCGGCGGTCAATTCCCGGTCCGCGCTAGAACACAATCTCCACGCCCGCCTGCACCAGCAGCGGCATGCCTACGCGAATTCCGCGCGTGCGGTCCACAATGTAGTCCCGGTCCAGCAGATTCTTTGCGGTCACAAAAACGCTTGCGCCCCAGCGCCCCAGCGGCGCGGTCGCGGCGGCGTTAAACACCAGCGACGGCTTGATGAGGCCCACCTGTCCGTTGCCATTCGCAGCCGCCACAGGCGTGTTGGCGAAATCAGAAAACTGCTCGTCCGTGTAAACCGCTTCCAGCCGCAGATCGACGCCCGTTTCATGGGTAAACCCGATGCCCGTGGTCGCGAGATGCCGCGGCGCGTAGGGCAAGCGATTACCAGCCAGCGAGCCCGCCACCACCGAGCCGTCCGTCACCTGCCGCACCGGCGTTTCCTGATCGGCCGTCGGCAGCCAGGTCCACGCTGACTGCAGATAAAAATTGTGGCGCGTGCCGGTCAGTTCGCGGCTGTCGAGACGGCCTGAGAGTTCCGTCCCCTCATACAGCGTTTCGCCCTGCGCGAGCGGCGTGCTGCCGCCGGCGATCGAACCGACCTGAATCTGATTGTTGAAGTCGTTGCGGAAGAACGTGAATTCCAGTCTTGCACCGGGGCGCGGCGTGCTGCGGAGGCCGAACTCGGCGTTCCAGCTGTCCTCAGGGTCGACCTCGGTAAACGTCGCCGCGGCGGCACCGCTGGCGGTCACAATCAGGTCTTCGGTGCGCGGCGGCGCGAAACCACGGTGCACGCCGGCAAACAGGGTGTACTGCGGACGCGGGTTCCAGGTCGCGCCGAGGCCCGGGATCACTTCGGTAATGTCGGTGTCGCCGCGCGCGCCGGTCAGGCGATTGACCCGCTGGTTGTCCACGTATTCCACGCGCAAGCCCGGGGTCAGCGTAAATTCACCGAGATGCAGCCGGTTCTGGATGAACATCGAGTAGGCGTCGACGTCGCGCGCATTGTTTTCCGACAGGAGGCCGCCCCTGTCAGTCGCGAAGAGGCCGTTGCGCTGCTGGCGGTCCTGCGTTTCAAAGTGCGCGCGTACGCCTACCTGAAGATCATTGGGGATACCGAATGCGTCGTAATGGGCCAGCAGCCGGGGTTCAAATCCCCAGGTGTAGTAGCTACGCAGCCGCCCCTGCGTCGACGCACAGTCAACCGGGCTGACGCGGGCACCCGCAAGGCGGGCGTTGGTGAACGCCGCGCCACACTGGCCATCGCTGGTGCTGCTGGACTGGCGCCACCAGTCGCGGTTGAAGTGGGTGAAATAGGCGCTGGAAATGAGCGTTACCGCCTCACCGAGAAAAATTTCATGGCTCAGCGAGGCGCCCGTGCGATCCAGCGTGAAGGCATCTTCCTTGAACGGGTTGTAGCGATAGCCAAAATTGCGCAGTTCGGCATCGGTAATGCCGCTGTAGCTGAGCAGCGAATCTTCGCTGTAGTAACTGGCTTTGAACGTAATGGCCTGATTGCCGGCAATCGGCAGCACGGTCTTGAAGCTGAGGTCATCCAGCGCGGTGCTTTCGTTATCTCGCGCGCCGTCGGCCTCCTTATGGTGATAGTCGAAGAGCATGCGCTTGCCGCCGAGACGCAGGCCGCCGTTGAAATAGTCCTGATTGCCGCCCGCCAGCGTCAGCCGACCGCTGAAAGCCTCTGGCGGTCGCGGAGTGAGGTAGTTGACCACCCCACCCACGGTTTGCGGGCCGAACAGGATTTGCTCGGAGCCTTTCAGCACCTCAATGCTGTCGAAACGTTCGATGGGCGGGTGGTAATAGCTCGCATTGTCGCCGTAGGGGGCGTAGGCCAGCGGCAGGCCGTCTTCCAGTAACAGCACCTTCGTCGAGCGATTGGGGTTCAGGCCGCGCAGGCCGATGTTGGGGCGCAGGCCGACGCCTTCCTCGTCGCGCACATGCACGCCAGGCGCCTTGCGCAAGGCCTCATTGGCGGTAAACACCCGACTCAGGCGCATTTCGCGCTCGTCGATCACGCTGGCAGAACCGGCAATGTCCGGCAGGCGATCGGCACCGCCGACCACTTCGACCGTAGGCAGTACGTCCTTAATCGCTGGCCGGGTTTCGCCGGTTGGTTCGGCTGCTAGCGCGCTGCCGGAAAGCGCGCAGGAGAACATCGCGTAAGCGGAGAACGAGAGACGGGACATGGGGGGACTTTCGCAGTGAATTACTAATGCGAATTATTCTCAATAAGATTTAGTGCCGTCAAGCGATGGTCCGAGTCCCGCCTCGGCCCTCAAGGTCGAGGAGGTTAATTCAGGATGTCGCGCGGGAAGGTAATCCCGGCCAGCGCCATCAGACGGCAGCGGTGTATCGCAATCGCCACATGAAGACTTTTAGCTTGATATCAGCCGCCGGCGAGCTCGTCGTCAGCCGCGTGAGCTTGTGCTTGACGACGCGCCAGCACCTTGTCGATGCGCGGTCCATCCATGTCGAGCACCTCAAAAACATGCCCGTCGAAAACCACTTCCTCACCTTCGACCGGCAGGCGTTCAAGTTGCCACAACAGGAACCCGGCAAGACTGTCGAAGCTGCGTTCTGCCGGCAGCGAGACGAGGCTCAGTCGATCGGAGACCACGTCGATCAACATGCTGCCGTCGATGATCCACACGCCGGGCTCGCGCTGGCGCATGGTTGGCTCAGCCGGATTTTCCTCGCCCAAATCGCCAATGATGGCTTTCAACACGTCGGCCACGGTCACGATACCGGCCACCTCATCGGCGTCGTCGACGACCAGCAGCAAATGGGCGCTGGTATTGCGCAGCAACTGCAAGGCCTCGGTCGCCGGTAGGTCCAGTCCCACGCGCGGTGGCTGGCATAGCACGCTCGCGAAGTCAGGCTCGCCCCCCGCCAACTGCAGCGCCAGCAGGTCTTTGGCCTGCAATACACCAACGACTGTCCCCGGGACGCCGCGCAACGCGATAAGGCGCGTGTGGCGAGTAGCGGCAACGGCGGCCCAGATCTCCGCCGTGCCCAGGTCGAGGTTGACCGTCGCCAGATCTTCGCAGGCGGTCATGATGAGTTCGGCCCGCCGGTCAGCCAGACGCATCACGCCGCTCAGCATTTCCTTTTCAAACTGCTTCAGGACGCCGGCTTCGGCCCCCTCGTGAATCGCCGCGCGCACTTCCTCTTCAGTGATGGTCGGCGACGCGTTTTCGCTGCCACCGGCCAACCGCAGCATGAAACCGGAAGCCACATCCAGCACCCGCACGGCGGGTCGCGCAACCCTCAGCAACCACCGCAAAGCCGGCGCCACGGTCACGGCGATGCGCTCGGGCTGCCGGAGCGCGAGCTGTTTGGGCACGAGTTCGCCGACCACAATCGACAGCAGGGTGATCGCCATCACCACCAACACCATGGCCACCGCTTCGCCATGCGGCGCCACCGCCGGAAACCGATCGAGCAGGGCGCCGATGCCCTCAGCCAGGGTGGCGCCGCCGACTGCGCCAGCGAGGACGCCAATCAGCGTGATGCCAATCTGGATAGTCGACAAAAAGCTGGTGGTGTCCTCCGCCAGCGCCAGCGCCGCACGCGCGCCGCGCGAGCCCCGGTCCGCGAGCAGCTTCAGGCGCGGTTTGCTGGACGAGACGACCGCTAACTCCGCCATCGACAGGACGCCATTGAGCAGAATCAACAGCAGCACCATCAGGGCCTGCAACCAAATCAGCATGTGAATTTAACGGCGCGCAAGGTGGGCGCGGTGGATGGCCGCCGCCAGTTGGTAGCAAAGCGCCAGCGTGGGCATTTCGAGGCCAAGTGCCTGCCCTTGTCGCAGCGCGTAGCCAGCAGTTTCGTCAACCTCCAGCGCCCTGCCCCGCTCAACGTCCTGCAGGCTCGACATGCGGTGCCCGGGCGCCTTCTCGGCAAAGGTGTCGCCCAGTTGCTGCACCACCGCCACGGCGGCTTCTTCATCCCCCGCGGCCACCGACAAAGCCGGTACGGGCGACTGATCGCGCAGCGCGATGCCACGCGCCTTGGCCAGCAGCGCCATCTCGCGCGTGATCCGGGCCACCACCCGCGCACTGTCGGGATCGCGGAGGTAGGTCGCCGTGCCCTGTCGGGTCAACACCGCGAGCAACATCAGCGCCACCCAGCCGACATACTTCGACCAGATCACTTCGGTAATCGCGCCGGTCTCGCGGGTCGTGATGCCCGCCGCGTCCAGCGTCGCCACCAGTTCGCCGACCCGTGCGGAGTGACCCCCAGCCAGTTCGCCGAGATGCAGGCAGACATTGCGGGTAAAGGCGACAGTATCGTCATCGCAAAGTTCACCGCTGAAATCGGCCATCGCGCCGACCACCGCGGCAGGCCCAAAGACCGCCGTGAGCGCGTCCTCTTTCATCACGCCGTTCTGCACCGAGAACGCGAGCGCGGGCCGCAAATGCGCAAACGGGCGCAAGGCCGCCTCGGTATCGAAAGTCTTCACGGTATTGATGAAAACCGCCGCCTCGTCGAGGGCGGCCGGATTGGTCACGACCGGACAGGCAATCCGCAAGTCCGATAGCCCACTCAGTCGCAGCCCATGTTCAGCGAGGAAGGCGGCCCGGGGACCACGCGCCACCACCGTCACGGCGTGTCCCGCAGCCAGCAGGTGGGCGGCGAGAATGCTGCCCAATGCCCCTGCACCCAGAATGACGAATCGTCCATTCATAACTATTGCGACAAGCCTGTTTCCTGCGCGGCCGACACGGCCGCTTCAAGCAATACCTGACGGAGCGGCGCTTCGAGCGCGGCGGCGGCGGCTCCTTGCAATTCCACGTTGGCCCGGTCGACGTCGTAAGCCGCCTGCCACTGCTCGGCGGGTAGCGCGAGACTGGCGGTGCCGGGCGAGGTCCCGACCACCGCGCCATTGCGGGCCTGCACCGCCTCGACCGCCAGCGCAGCATAGGCATGAACCTGCCCGTCGCGGTGCTTGACCAGCCCGTAGCCGACCAGATTTTCGTTGGAGGTCCCGACGAAATCCCGCACCATCTGACGGTAGACCAGCATCACCAGATCCACCTGCTGCGCGCGGGCAAGCGCGCAAATCGCGTCGCGGATTTTGGCCGGATTCGGGTAGGCCGCGCTGCTGTCGTAGATTGCTGCCAGATCTGCCGGCTGGTAATCGAGCGACACCACCTTGAAGCCTTTCCCGGCGAGCCGTTTTTCCAGCGGAGCGGTCAACAGCCGGCGTGCGTCCCACGCCGTCAGGCTGACGGTGGCGCGAGTGCTCAGGTTAGGTTCGCTGGAGATGGCGTGGAGCCGGGGCGCTACATCCTGCACCACCAGCACCGCCGCGCGCGGATTAAGCTGCCGATGGTCGGCGGTGACCCGCGTGCTGGGAGGCGCGGCACAGGCGCTCAGCAACAGGAGAAACGCCGGCAGAAGAGAACGTCGCATAACGAGTGAGTGGTCTGCGTGAGGCCTGACCGCACTATACTCGACCTCGTTGACGTGTTGATAAACTGACAACGCCTCAGGAAGGAATAACGGGTATGGGAATCGCTCCCGACTTACACCACAGCGCCTGCCCGCATGATTGCCCGTCCACCTGTTCGCTGGTGGTCGAGCGCCTTGACGACAACCGCATCGGCAAAGTGCGCGGCGCCGAAGACAACAGCTACACCGCCGGGGTCATCTGCAGCAAGGTCGCCCGCTACGCCGAGCGCATCCATCACCCCGATCGACTCCTCTACCCGCTCATTCGCCGTGGACCGCGGGGCAGCGGGCAGTTCGAGCGCATCAGTTGGGATGAGGCACTCGACCATGTCGCGCAGCGCCTGCTGACGGCGGAGCAACGCTACGGACCCGAAACTGTCTGGCCTTATTTCTACGCCGGCACCATGGGGCTGGTGATGCGCGATGGCATCAACCGCCTGCGGCATGCCAAACGCTATTCCGGTCAGTACTCCACGATTTGCACCACCCTTGCCTGGACCGGCTGGATGGCCGGCGCCGGACGCATGTCGGGCAGCGACCCGCGCGAGATGGCCGACAGCGACTGCGTGGTGATCTGGGGCACCAACGCCGCCACCACCCAGGTCAATGTCATGACCCATGCCCTGCGCGCGCGCCGCGAGCGTGGCGCCAAACTGGTTGTGGTCGACACCTACCGCAACGCGACCGCCGAGCAGGCCGATCTCTTCCTGAACGTCAAACCGGGCACCGATGCGGCACTGGCCTGCGGCGTGATGCATGTGCTGTTTCGCGAGCATCTGGTTGACCGGGACTATCTCGCCCGCTTTGCGCGCGGCACCGCGGCGCTGGAAGCGCATATCGCCTCACGCACGCCGGCCTGGGCGAGTGCAATTTGCGGCGTGCCGGAAGCGGACATCGAAACCTTCGCCCGCTGGGTCGGGACGCAGCCACGCAGTTTTTTCCGGCTGGGCTATGGCTTTGCGCGGCAGCGAAACGGCGCGGTCAGCATGCACGCTGCCTCGTGCATTCCGGTGCTGACCGGCGCGTGGCAACACCGCGGCGGCGGTGCGTTTCACAACAACGGCGCGATTTTTCACTGGGATCGCACGCTGATCGACGGTCTCGATGTACGCGACCCCGGCGTGCGCATGCTGGACCAGTCCCGGATCGGCCCGGTGCTGACGGGTGACCCGCGCGACCTCGGCGATGGCCCACCGGTCACGGCGCTTTTCATCCAGAACACTAACCCGATGGCGGTGGCGCCGGATCTCAATCTGGTGCACCAGGGCTTCGCGCGGGAGGACCTGTTCATCTGTGTGCACGAACAGTTCATGACCGAAACTGCCGCAGTGGCAGATATCGTCCTACCGGCCACCATGTTTCTGGAACATGACGACCTCTATCAGGCCGGCGGGCAGCAGCATATCCAGTTCGGACCACGCATCATCTCGCCGCCCGGCGAATGCAGAAGCAATCACGAAGTCATTTGCGCGCTGGCCCAGCGGGTGGGCGCGACGCACCGCGGGTTCCAGATGTCGGCCCGCGAAATTGTGGAATGGACGCTGGAAGCCTCCGGCTGGGGCAAACTGTCCGCGCTTGAGCAGCAGCACTGGATCGACGCCCAGCCCGCCTTCGAAACCGCGCACTTTTTGCACGGCTTTGGTCATGCCGACGGGCGCTTCCATTTCGACCCGGACTGGTCTTCGCTAGGTCCTGCCCGCTTTGGCCCGGGTCTGGCGCCGCCGTCACTGCCCGACTACTGGCCGGTGATTGAGGAAGCAACGGCAACGCATCCCTTCCGTCTGGTCACCGCGCCGGCGCGGCATTTTCTGAATTCAAGTTTCACCGAAGCCCCCACCTCGCGCCGCCGTGAGGGACGCCCCAGCGTGATGGTGCATCCGGCAGACGCCGCGGCGCTTGGCATTGGCGAAGGCGACCTCGTTGCGTTGTCGAATCCGCGCGGCAGGGTGCGCCTCCACGCCACGCTGTTCGACGGCGTTCAGCGCGGCGTGGTGATTGTGGAAAGCATTTGGCCGAATGCGGCTTTCGAGGGCGGTATCGGCATCAACGCGCTGACCGGTGCAGATCCCGGCGCGCCGGTCGGCGGCGCCGCCTTCCACGACAGCCGCGTGCATCTTGGTCTGGCCGGCGCTGCGGCGGCCGCCTGACCCCTCACCGACACGACAAAGCGACACCCCATGCAGAAAGCCGAACAACTGGCACTCGCTGACCGCCTGCTCGACTACATCGACCGGCAAACCCTGCAACTTGGCGAGTCGGTGTATCGCCAGCCGGTCAGTGAGTACACGTCGCCCGCACAGGCGTTGCGCGAGCAGCAGCTGTTCCGCCAGCGCCCGCTGTGCGTAGGCATGAGCGGCGACCTGCCGGCCCCGGGTCACTATCTGACCCACGACGCCAGCGGCCTGCCCTTGCTCTTGACGCGCCATACCGATGGCCGCTTCCGGGCCTTCCTTAACGTGTGTCGGCATCGCGGCGCGCGGGTGGCGGAAGCGGCCGGCGAGGGTCGCGGCTTTGTTTGCCCCTACCATGCCTGGCGCTACGGGCTGGACGGCCGGCTCGTCAGTCGGCCAGAGGAGCAGGCCTTTCCCGACTGCTCGCGCGAGGAACACAGCCTCACGGCGCTAGCCGCCGACGAGCGCCACGGCCTGCTGTGGGTCAACCCGACGCCCGGCGCGCCGCTCGACTTCGCGCCCGAATTTGCCGCGCTGGAAGCGGAGTTCGCGCACTACGCGCTCGACAGCTTCACCCCCTTCGCGACCCGCGAGCTGCGTCGGCAGATGAACTGGAAGCTGGCGCTGGACACGTTCCTCGAGTCCTACCACTTCTGCGTCCTGCATAAAGATTCCATCTGCGCCATCTTTCATCACAACCTCGCCACCTTTGATACCTACGGCGAGCACTTCCGGCTGGTCTCGCCACGGCGGAGCATTAGCAGCCTGCGCGAGCAGCCGCGGGAGCAATGGAATCTGCTGCCGCATCTGGTGGTGATTTACGTCTTGTTCCCCAACACCGTGCTGGTATGGCAAGGCGCGCAGGTCGAAATCTGGCAAATTTTCCCCGACGGCGACGACCCCGCCCGCTCGGTGCTGCGCCTGACGCTCTACGCGCCAAATCCGCCCGACAGCGACAAAGCGCGTGCCCACTGGCAGCGCAATCTGGATCTGGTCCTGCATGTGGTCGAAAACGAAGATTTCCCGGTCGGCGAGGGCATACAGCGCAGTTTTAGCTCTGGCGCCCAGTCCCATATCGTGTTCGGCCAGAACGAGGCGGCGCTCGCGCATTTCCATGCCGCCATCACCCGCGCGACCGCCGCCTAGATGAAGAACGCGCCCACGCCGGGGGGCGCAAGTTTTGGCGGCCCTCGCCGCTACCGGCAGAAGATGCCCTAACGCCTGTCCTGAATCGATGAGCGCCCCTGACAATATCCTCGTGCTGGTAATCGACGACGACCCCATGGTCCGTTTTCTGACGGACGAGGCGTTGACGCCGCATGGGTTCAGGGTCGTCGAGGCCGAGACCGGCGATGCAGGCCTGCGCCTGCTTGAGGAATTGCGCCCGGACATCGTCCTGCTTGATGTGATGATGCCCGGCATCGACGGCTTCACCACCTGCTCGCGCCTGCGCGCCTTGCCGCAGGGGCGGCACACCCCCGTGCTCATGATGACCGGTCTGGAAGACGCCGAGTCGATTCGCCATGCCTACCAGGTCGGCGCCACCGACTTCATCACCAAGCCAATTAACTTTGGCCTGCTTGAGTTCCGCCTGGACTACATGCTTCGCGCCAAAATCACTGCCGACGAATTGCGGCAAAGCGAAGACCTGTTGGCGAGCGCCCAACGGCTGGCCCGGCTGGGTCATTTTGTGCTGGAACAGAACTGCCGGTTCAGCGTCTGGAACAGCCAGACGCAGACCGTGCTGGGGCTAGACAACGAAGCTCCTCCCGAAACCCTCGACGGTCTGGTGCAACGGGTGCACCCGGACGACCAAGCTCGCCTCGCGAAGGCACTGACGCCGCCCGCGGTCGCCACCGAGATGCCGCCGGTTGAATACCGGGTCATCCAGGCCGACGGTTCGAGCCGCACGATTCTCCAGCAGGGCCGGGCGGACGTCGCCGAGAACGGCATCCACATCACCGGCACCGTGCAGGACATTACCGCCCAACGACGCGCCGAACGCACCATTCACCAGCTGGCCTACTACGATCAAATCACCGGGCTGCCCAACCGCATCCAGATCGAACAGCGACTGGCCGACCTGCTGCGCGATGCAGAATCCACCGCGCAGGGCCTGTCCGTACTCGCCATTGACCTTGACCACTTCCAGCGGGTGAACGACAACCTGGGCCACGACATTGGCAACGAGTTGCTGAAAGCGGTGTCGCGACGCCTCATTCAGTGCCTGCGTCAGGGCCTGGGTAATCCCGGTGCGCGCCCGGCGGAACTGGTCGCACGCAGTGGCGGAGACGAGTTCTGCATCCTGCTGCCGGGCCTCGATTCGCACGAGCAGGCGCGCGGCATGGCCGAGCGGATCCACCAGATATTCCGCCGCCCTTTCACGGTGGGCAACGAAGAACTGGTGCTAACCACCAGCATCGGCGTGACGGTCTTCCCGCAGGACGGACGCGAATCGGAAATCCTGCTGCGACATGCCGAAATGGCGCTGGCGAACGCGAAACGGCGTGGCAGGGACTGCACCGAGTCTTTCCATAGCGGCCTGAATGAGCGCTCTCAGGGCCGCATGACGGTGGAAACCAATTTGCGTCAGGCGCTCGGCACCAGCCAGCTCGCCTTGCACTACCAGCCTAAAATTGACTGCACCACGGGCGCAGTGACCGGCATGGAAGCCTTAATCCGCTGGCGCCACCCGACGATTGGCCCGATTTCACCAGCCGAATTTATTCCGGTCGCCGAGGAATCAGGCCTCATCCTCCCGCTTGGCGAATGGATTCTGGCCGAAGCCTGCCGGCAAACCGCGGCCTGGGCCCGGGCGGGCTTAACCGGCCTGACTTGCGCGGTAAACCTGTCCGCCCTGCAGTTGCGGCAGAACGATTTTCCCGTGCTGCTTCGTCGCGTGTTGAACGAAAGCGGGCTGGCGCCTTCGGCGCTGCAGCTCGAGCTGACCGAAAGCGTGGTGATGGATAACAGCGACCACATCGGCATTCTCGATGAATTGAAAATGCTGGGCGTGAGCCTCGCGATCGACGACTTTGGCACCGGCTATTCGTCGCTCAGCTATCTGACTCGCCTACCGGTGGATGTCCTGAAAATTGACCAGTCTTTCGTCCGCGGCCTGGGCACCAACGAACAGGGCAGCGCCATTGTCGCCGCCGTCATCGCGATGGGGCACAGCCTGGGATTAAAAATCGTGGCGGAGGGCGTGGAGACGGCCCACCATCTGGCGGTGCTGAAGCAACACCATTGCGACGAACTACAGGGTTGGTTGTTCAGCAAGGCGCTGCCGGCGGCCGAGTTTGAAACCTGGGTTCTCCAGCATTGTTCCCCACCCGTAGATGGAGCCCCGTAGATCCATGAGTGAACGCATCCGCAGCGACTGGCTAGGGCCGACGATTCCAGAAGGGCTGGAAGACTGGAACGACAATCTGGTCGCCGAGTGGCGGCTGGCGGTCGCCGAGAAAGCCTACGACAACGCCGGGCTGGCGGGACTCGCCAATATCGCCGCCGCGCTCTTGCTGGTGGCGGGCCTGCGTAACACCCTGCCGCTAGCCGCCCTCGGTGGCTGGTTCGCGCTGATCATCGTCATCACCCTGACCTGGGGTCGCCTGATTAGTCAGTGGCGCAAGGCGCCCAATACCGCAGCGGTTTTTTTCCGATACTGCCGCGCGTTTACCGTATATTTTCTGGTTTGCGGCGCCCTGTGGGGGGTGACTGCGGGCGCCTTGCCTTTCATCTCCGAAACCAGCGGCCTGCAGATTTTTCTGTCCTTCGCACTGCTGGGCGTCAGTTCGGGCGGCGTCGCGCTGTACACCCTGGCCAGCGCGCCAACCCGGTTTTTCCTGATGTTGGCGGTGCTGCCAATGGCGGTCATGGCCGGGGTTTTTATTCCCGACGTGGGACCGCTGCTGGCGGCAGGGCTGATCGCGCATCTGGCCTACACCATGCAGGTTGCGTCCAAGATGCATCACACCAACGTCACGTCGCTGGCCCACCGGTTTGCCAATGCGCAGCTGGCGGCCGAGATCCTCGAAGCCAAGCGGCAGGCCGAGTTGCTTAACTCACGGCTGGCAGAACAGCTGGCCGTGCAGAAAGACGTCGAGAAAAATCTGGTCGCGGCCCGCGATCAGGCCGAGCTCGCAGCGCACTCCAAATCCGAATTTCTGGCCAATATGAGCCACGAAATCCGCACCCCCA
The DNA here is from genome assembly GCA_023257255.1 of Gammaproteobacteria bacterium. GTDB lineage: Bacteria > Pseudomonadota > Gammaproteobacteria. Next base: position 26,666 of record JALRCR010000003.1, read on the forward strand.
TGAACGGCGTGCTCGGCATGACGGAGTTGATGCTGGGCACGGATCTCAATCGCAAGCAGCGGCACTTTGCCCGCACCATTCACCGCTCGGCCGAAGCGTTGCTGGGCATCATCAACGACATTCTCGATTTTTCGAAAATTGAAGCCGGCAAACTGAGCTTGCAGTCGCTGCCGTTCGACCTGCAGCAGCTGATGGAAGACATCGGGGTGATGTTTGCCGAGCGCGCGCATCGGGCCAAGCTTGAGTTGCAGGTCGTCTTTCCGCCGACGGCACACGCGATCTACCGCGGCGACCCCGACCGACTGCGCCAGATTTTGACCAATCTGGTGGGCAACGCGGTGAAGTTTACCGAGCGCGGCGACGTCACCCTGCGCCTGAAAGTGGACCCGCCGGTCGACGAAGTCAGCATGCTGCACTTCGAGGTGAAAGATACGGGCGTGGGCATTCGTGCGGAGCACATTGACGAGATTTTCGATTCCTTCGCCCAGGCCGACAGTTCGACCACCAAAAAATTTGGCGGCACGGGTCTCGGCCTTGCCATTTGTAAGCGCCTGACCGCCCTGATGGGCGGTCAGATCGGGGTGAACAGCCAGTTCGGCCGAGGCAGCACCTTCTGGTTTACCTGTCCCTTGCCGCTGGCCGAGCCGTCGGTACTCGGGCGTCGGCGCTCGGTGCGTCCGCCGCTGACCAACCGGCGCATCCTGATTGCCGACCAGCACGTCGAAAGCCGTGAGGCCTTGGTCGCCCAGTTGGAAAACTGGCAGGCGAAAGTGGTGGCGGTCACCGCTGGCGACGCGGCCGAGGCCTATCTGGAGCGCGCCGCCAAAGCCGGCCAGCCGGTGGAACTCTTGCTGTTTGACCGCAAGATCGCCGAGGACCCGCTGGAGTTCTCGCTGTCCATTCGCCGCAATCCACGCATTACGCGGCCGCATATCATCGTGCTGGGACAGGTCGACAGCCTTGCCGAAACCGGCCAATGGTTTGATGCCGGCATCTCGAGCTATCTCAGCAAGCCGGTGCGGCAGTCCGAACTCTACGACGCCATCGCCGACGCGCTGGACATGACACGGCCGCTGAGCCCGCTGGCGCAGGAAACGGCCGAGGCGAAAAACAACACCGAATTGCCCCGCTTCAACGCCCGCGTGCTGGTGGTAGAAGACAACGCGGTCAATCAGGAACTGGTGCGGCTGCTGCTGGAAAATCTGGGCGTCCGGGTCACGCTGGCGGGCAACGGGCAGGAAGCTATCGACACCTTCACGGGTACACCGCTGGACGAACTCTACGACCCTTTCGACGCCATCCTGATGGATATCCAGATGCCCATCGTCGACGGCTTCGCCGCGACTGCGGCGATTCGGGCCTACGAAAGCGAGTTCGTGCTGACCAAGCGCATTCCCATCATTGCGCTGACTGCGAATGCACTGGAAGGTGACCGCGAACGCTGTCTGGATGCCCAGATGGACGATTACCTCGCCAAGCCGTTCTCGCAGCGACAACTCGCCACCACGCTCTCGAACTGGCTGGCGCCGGTTAAAACGGGCGAGACGCAGGAAGTGCCCTACCTGCCCTCGCTGGACCAGACCCAGGAGTTACCCGTTCCGCCGGCGCAAATGAGCCCGCTTGATCAGGCCGCGCTGGCCAGAATCTCGGCCCTCCAGCGACCAGACAAACCCTCGGTGCTGGGGCGGGTGATCGATCTCTACCTGAACGCCGCGCCCACGCTGGTCGCGCAGATCCGCGACGCGGTAGAAAGTTGGAACCCGGGGCAGTTGGAACACGCCGCGCACAGTCTTAAATCGAGCAGTGCCAATCTGGGCGCCCAGGAAGTGGTTGAACTGTGCCGTGAACTGGAATTAATGGGTCGCGAGCAACGCGTGGAAAACGCGAAGCCGACGTTTCAGGCCTTGCAAATGGCGTTTATCGCCGCGGCCGCGGCGCTGGACGCCGAACGGGCGAAGCTGCTGCCGCCGGTTGCCAGCGCTTAAGTCCGGATAAACGCCGCCACCGCCGGGTCGGCGCAAAGCTCGCCCATGGATTCGGCGTCGGGCAACTGGGGCCGGTCGCGCACGGCGTTGACCATGCACAGAAAACCCAGCGGCTCGTCGGTATCGGCCCGAAACTGATGCCAGGCCAGCGCCGGGACTTCCACCAAATCGTGCAGTTCAACGGCAAAGACCTGCCCGCCGACCAGCGCCCGCCCTCGCCCTTTCAGGACCATCACGGCGTGCACGTGCTCGTGTCGCTCCAGCGTGCTGTGGCCGCCGGGCGCGACTTCGAAATACCGCAACTGACAGCCTAAGGCCGCGTGCTCGAACAGCACCTGCCGCGTGACGTCGCGAAACGGCGCCGCGCCGTCCTGTTTGTAGGCCAGCACCGGCACCTCGTCCCATAAGCCTGCGGCACGCTGCCGCCGATGAATGTGCTCGCTCATTGCTGCAACTCCTGACGGCCGGCACTGGCGACCGCGTTGACGAATTCCCGGCTGCGCTCGAATAGCGCCGCGCCTGCCGTCAGCAGGGCACCGCCAATCAGCAGGATCGTGTCGGGCCCATAGACGTTCAGCATTTCCGGCACCCGGGCGACGCTCATGCCCCCGGCCGGCACGGGGGCAATCGGCGCCAGCCTGCCCCAAGGCTCACGCGCAGCCTGCGCCAGCGCCAGACAGGTCTCCGGGCTATAGCTGAAGCGTCCGCCGTAATTGGGAAATATCGTGGCGTCGGCGCCAAACAGACGAAACAGGCGGCCCAGCAGCAACGGCGGCGCAATCCGCGCCGCGCCGGCCAGCGCGGGGTGAGCGATCAGCGCGAAGTCCGTGGCGTCTTGTGCAATGTCGTGAAAGACCGGCAGGCCCAGCAACATGGGACAGGCCAGCAGGATGCCGACCCCCTCGTCGCGCGCAATCCGCAACTGCTCCGCCAGCTGGCGCGGACTGCCGGAAATCGACGGGGCATACACGCTATGGCCGCCGGTGGTGGCGTTGGCCACCCGCAGTTCGCGTTGGCAGGCACGCACCCGTGCCGCGAACGGGGCATACCGCTGATTGGCGATGCCGTGGTCGTCCTTGATGATATCGATGCCGGCGCGGGCAAAGCTGCCACACAGCGCGCCGAGCGCCTCGGCGCTCAGCCCCTGCGGCTTGAGCGCGGTCATGGTCAGCGCGCGGTGTTCCGCTTGCACGAGGCGGCGCAGGCCCGGCAAGCCGTAGCGTGGGCCGGCAAAGGCGTCGCAAGTTGCGGGCGGCAATTCCACTTCCACGAGTTGCACGTCTTCCTGCAGGGAACAGTTTCCAAACAGCATGTTCATCAGCTGTCCGGGTTCCGGGCCGGTGGTGGCTTCTGCGATGCCCAGCGTGACCGCGAAACGTCCGGGCGCGAGCGGTCTGATGTTTTCAACGCGGGCCAGAATCTCGTCCCGGACGTAGGCGTCGGTAATTGCAGCGGGCGGCATTTCGACGCTTTGCTCGGCGGCCAGCGCTTCGGCACGGGCCTCGATCGCGCTGCTGTCGGCTTCGAGGTGATAGACGGCTTGGATACGACTCATCCCCGCATTGTAGCCGGCCCGATGGTTCATTCGCGATTCAGCGCAGCGCGCCCAGAGTCAGTCCCGCACCGGGCCTTCCGATCGGCGGGACGCCCGCGTTGTCTTCAGGAGCAATCGCATGACTGCATCTGTGCATTTGAACCCGGTCTGGCGCCGTCCTCTCGCAGGCCTCGTCATCGCGCTCGCGCTGTGCGTCAGCACCGCGGCGCATGCCGACCGTTACCGGCATCACGGTTACGGGCAGGCATACGGCCACGGGCGACACCACCACTGGCGTGACGGCGGTCCCCGTGTGGTTCAGCCCTACTACTACGCGCCCGCGCCGGCCTATGTGGTGCCGCCACCGGTGTATGTGGCGCCGAGCTATTCGGTCTACATGGCGCCCCCGGTTTACTACAGCCCGCCGGCTTACTACAGCGCACCGGTCTACGGCGGTAGGGTTTACTCGCAGACCTATCCCTACGATCGCCCCTACTACCGTGGTGGCGGCTACGCGAACGGTGAGCGCCTGTTGCCACGGGCGGTGCTGGGTGCGGCCGGTGGGCTACTTGGATCGCAAATCGGGCACGGCGACGGTCGCGCGGCCGCCACCGCCGCCGGCGCGATTGCGGGCTGGGTGTTGGGCGGCAATCTGGCTGACTGAGGCGCCGGGCGCCTCGCGCAGGTCGCGCGGCGCGGCACCGAACCAGCGACGGAAGGCGCGGCTGAAGTTGGCGGGATCGCGATAGCCCAGCGCTGCTGCGATATCGCCGAGCTTGCGGTCGCGCTCGGCGAGCAGTTCGCTTGCGCGCTCGCGCCGAATTTCATCCACCAGACGCTGATAGCTGAACCCGGCATCGGCCAGCCGCCGATGGAGCGTACGGACCGACATGTGGAGGCGATGCGCAGCCTGTTGCACGGTGGGTGGCGTGCGCTCGCCGTGGTCAGCGTCAAAACACGCCAGCAGCATCTGGCGCAGCGAATCCACCAACGCGCCCTGATAGCCGTGGCGCTCGGCCTGCGCGCAGCGACGCAGCGAGGTCCGCCACACAATGGCGTCGTAGCCGGCATGCGCGCCCGCCAACCACGATGCAGGCAACACCAGCGCATGGCTGGCCTGCTTAAAGTGAAACTCACCGCGGAAGCGCTTGCTGTAACGCTCGGATGCCACGCAGGGCGGGTGGCGCAGGCTCAGGTGCACGCCCTGCACCCGACCGCCGCGCAGGGTGCGCACGTAAGCCAACAGCGCGAGCAGCGGAATCTCGACCAGAATCGGCCCGAGAGGCCCCAGCTCAAGCAGCGGCGTCACTTCAATCCGGCACTCGCCAGCGCTTAAACGCCGCTGCCAGGCGAGGTAAGGAATCCGCATCGGCAGATAGCGCACGTAGGCGTTCAGCCCCTCACCCAAGGTCGGCGCACTGAAGAGCGCGCTCGTTAGCGGCCCGTGAAAATGCTCGCCAATGGCCTCTGCCCACTCGAAATGCCAGTCCGGACGGCGCGTCATGGCGGCGGCATTGGCCGCGCAAACCAGTTGCTGACGGACGGTGATAGGCGCGTCTCTGCTCAACACTTCGGCCACGCCCAGTCCGCTGCCCGCCATCAGTCGCGCCGGGTCGGGCGAAGACTGCGCCATCAGCTTCAGGTAGGTGTTTGGCATCAAGGATTGTTCTAGCCCATGCATGACGCGAGTTTGGCATGAAATGACAAATACATGGCAGCATCCAACCTCACTTTTCTTATGGTTGCTGGTTAGCCTGCGGGCAACGGTCGGTACAGGCCGCAACTCAGGAGCAACGTCAGATGAAGTTTCACTGGTTCAACCTCATGCCCTGGCCCTATCTGCCAGACGATTTCACCGAGAAACATCGCAGCGTCTGGGTGGATGTCGATTCACGCCTCTTCGATCCGGTGAAAGCCAACCGGGTCTACAACGACTACCTCGACCTGCTCGAGTTTGCGGCCGACCTCGGCTACGACGGCGTGGGCATCAACGAGCACCACCAAAATGCCTACGGGCTTATGCCGTCACCGCAGTTGATGGCCTCGACACTCGCACGCCGCACGCGCGACGCCTCGATCCTGCTGCTCGGTCAGTCGCTCGCGCTCTACGACCCGCCGACGCGCGTGGCCGAGGAAATGGCGATGATCGACTGCATTTCCGGCGGTCGGCTGATTTCCGGCTTCCCGGTCGGCAGTTCCATGGACGACAACTACGCCTGCGGCGTTAATCCCGCCACGCTGCGCGAAAAATACATGGAGGCCCACGACCTGATTCGCCGCGCGTGGTCCGACCCGGATGTATTCGCCTGGAACGGCAAGCACTACAAGCTGCGCTACGTGAACCTCTGGCCGCGCCCCATCCAGAATCCGCCCCCGATCTGGATCCCGGGCGGCGGCTCGGTAGAGACCTGGGACTTCTGCGCCCAGCACAACTACAACTACAGCTACCTGTCGTTCAGTGGCTACATCCGCGGCGCGCAGTTGATGGAAGGATTCTGGCGCCGGCTGGAAGAACTCGGCGCTGAGTTCAATCCCTATCAGGCCGCCTTCGCCCAACAGATCTGCGTGGCCGAGACCGATGCCGAAGCGCAGCGTCTGTATGAGAAACACGCGCGGTATTTCTTCTCGCGGTGTCTGCACGTCCATCCGGGTTTTGCCGATGCGCCGGGCTACCGCACCGAGGCGACGATTCGCGCCGGTCTGCAAAGCCAGATGGCGGGCCAATCTTCCGCGCTCAATCAGGCTGCCTCGCTCAGCTGGCAGGAAATGATCGACAAGGGCTTCATCATCGCCGGCAGTCCGGACTCCGTTGCCGAGCAGATGGAGCGCGTCGCCCGCACACTGAAAGTGGGTCACGTGGTCTGCCTGCTGCACTTCGGCGATATGCCCAATGAGGTTTGCCGCTACTCCACCGAAATGTTCGCCCAGCGAGTCATACCGCGCATTCGTCCGATCTGGGGCGAATACGAAGACCACTGGTCGCCGAAACCCATGCCGCAGGCCGACCGCGCGGTGCCGCGCGATTGCCCCGGCACCGCAGATCCGTCTGCCGCCGCCCGGCCGACCTTGGCGAGGGTCGTGTGATGGAACTTAAAACTATCCACGTGGGCCACGAAGGACGCACCGTTCACTACTACCGCGCCGGACAAGGCAAACCGCTGCTCTACCTGCATCACCTGCTGGGGATTCGCGGCTTCGAGCCGGCGCTGGCGCAACTGGCCGAGCACTACGACCTGATTGCGCCCTTCGCGCCGGGCTGGGGTCCGGCGAAAGATGATCTGCCTGACATCGATCCGGGCGCGCTTGATCTCACCCTGCACTATTGCGACCTGCTGGATGCGCTGGGCGTTACGCAGACCGACGTAGTCGGAATCAGCATTGGCGCCTGGATGGCGGCCGAACTGGCGGCGATTTCGCCGCAGCGCGTGGCTCAGCTGGTGCTGGTCAACCCGCTAGGACTATGGCTGGACGAAGTGGGTGGCGAAGACGCCTTCGCGCAACACCCGGGCTTTCCGTCGCGGGTGCTGTTTTCGGACCGCTCGATGCGCGAGAAGCTGCTGATCGCCGGCCGCGACAAGATGGAAGCGCATGTGGAGGAATTGCTGAACCTGCGCGCGGGCGCCAAGTTCCTGTGGCCGATTCCGGATACCGGCGTCAAACGCAGGCTGCCGCGCATCAAGGCGCGCACCCTCATTGCCACCAGCGAGAAGGACACCATCGTCCCGGCGGCCTACGGACCGGCCTGGCAGGCGGCGATCCCCGGTGCGCAGCTGACCACGCTGCCTGACGCCGGCCACATCGCCGAACTGGAACAGCCCGATGCATTCTCCGCGCTGGTTCGGGGTTTTTTGAACTGACTCCCCCGCGATGACCTCACGGGAGCTCGGTGCTCCCGTGAGGAACTCTCCTCTACTTCCGAATCCCTTCGACCCCAAGCTCAAGCTCGACCGTCGTCGACGCCGGCCCCAGCTCGTAGTTGAGCCCGAAATCTTTGCGGGTCAGCACGTAAGTGCCGCTGAAGCCCGCGCGATAACCGCCCCAGGGATCCTTGCCTTCACCAATCTTCTTGATCGCGATGTCCACCGGCTTCTCGATCCCGTGCAGCGACAACACCCCGGAGAGCGTGCCGCCATTGGCATCGCCCTTGTACGCGGTGCTTTTGAACGTTGCTTTCGGGAACTGCGTCACGTCGAGGAAATCCCCACCGCGCAGGTGCTTGTCGCGCTCGGCATGGTTGCTGTCGACGCTGGTGGTCTCGACGGTCACGTCGATCGCGCTTTCCGCCGGCTTGTCTGCGTCGTATTTGAAGTTGCCCGACACCGCGTTGAAGCGGCCATGCAGCCAGCTATAGCCCAGATGCTGCACGCGAAACTGCACGAACGAATGGGTGGGGTCGATTTGATACTCCGCCGCCTCGACGGCCGCGCTGCCCGCGACCAACAACAAACCGGACAAAAACAGGGAACCAGAACGCATAACGAACTCCTTTGACGTTGCCTAAGAAAAAGCCGGCTGGCATAAGGCGCCAGACGACGCAGAGAACAGGTAGTGATCCATCGCCAAGCCTTCATGCATCACGCTGGCATGGACACGCTCGGCACTCCACGACACACCGGCTGCGCCGAGTGCGGTGAAGAGCGGCAGCAGATGCTCGTCGGTGGGATGCGCACGGGTGGCGCCCGGGGCCCGCTCGCGATAGCCGAGCAGGGCTTCCAGCTGACCGTTCGCGAGTTGCGCCGCGAGCCAATCGGCAAAGTCCGTGACATAGGGCAGACCGGCCGCGTTGTCGCGCGCGCCGTGCAGGCGACAATCCGCCAGATTGTGCGTAATTGACCCGGAGCCCACGACCAGCACGCCCCGCGAACGCAGGCTGCTCAGCGCGCGTCCCAGACGCCAGTGGTAGTAGGGCGACTTGCGGGCGTTGATCGAAATCTGCGTGACCGGCACCTCGGCCTGCGGATACATCAGCAAGAGCGGCGTCCACACGCCGTGATCAAAGCCACGCTCGACATCGAGAGCCGCATTAAACCCCGCCTCCCTCAGCAAGTCCACGATGTCGGCAGCGAGGCTGGCAGCGCCCGGCGCCGGATATTGCAGTTCGTAGAGCGAGCGAGGAAAGCCGTAAAAATCGTGCACCGTTGACGGCGCCTGCCCGCCCAGCACGCCCACCTGCGGCGAGTCCCAATGCGCCGAAATCACCAAAATAGCCGCCGGCTTGCCCAGCCGCGCGGCAAAGCCCGCCAGAAATTGCCGCTCTGGGGAGACCTCCAGGGCGAGCGTCGGCGCGCCATGCGAAATGAACACTGCGGGTAAGGGCTGGGCCAATTCGGGCATGCGCCATTCCTGAAACGAGGGTCGATGGCTGCGGAGTATCTAGGCCACCCATTTCTCATACAATCCGTTTAAATCGAAACTCACTGTCCCTGATAGAGGAACAATCGATGGACAGACTGGCGGCAATGTCTGCCTTCAAGGCGGTCGTGGACTACGGGGGCTATGCGGCGGCGGCCCGGGGCAGCGGGCGCTCAAAAACCGCCTTGTCGAAAGCAGTCGCCGATCTGGAGGCGCATCTGGGCGTGCGCCTGCTCCAGCGAACCACCCGCCGCCTCTCCCTCACCGAGGCGGGCCGCCAGTACCACGCCCGCTGCATCACGCTGCTGGCCGAACTGGACGAGGCCGACGGCGAGGCGCGCGACAACCAGCGCAACGTGCGCGGTCTCATCCGGCTGGTGGCCCCGCAGACGTTCGGCGAACTCTACCTGCTGCCGCTGCTTGCCCGTTTTCTGGAAGACACGCCGGAAGTGTCGCTGGACCTCCAATTGACCGACCGCTTCGTAGACCTGATCGAGGAGCGCTTTGACCTAGCGGTGCGCATTGCCGACCTGCCGGAGTCGAGCCTCGTGGCAAAACGCCTGGGCGACATGCGGCTGGTGGTCTGCGCGGCACCGGCCTACCTCGCCCGTCGCGGCCGCCCGCAAGCGCCAGATGAGCTTGCCGGGCATGCCTGCCTGATCGATACCAACTTTCGTGAGCCGGGCGTTTGGACGTTTCGGACGGGATCAGCCACGCGCCGCGTGCCCGTACGTGGCGCCATCGCGGCCAACAGCGCAAGCGCCATCCGCACCATGGCGATCGCAGGTCACGGAATTGGGCTGTGCCCCGATTTTGTCGTCGCACGCGATGTGCAGGAAGGTCGGCTGGAACCGCTGTTGAGCGACTACGCCACGGCGCCACGCGGCATCTACGCGGTCTATCCCAATCGCCAGCATCTGGCCCGCCGCCTGCGCCTGCTCATCGATTTTCTGGCGCGGCATCTCGCCGACGGCCTGCCGGTTCAGGCGCTGGCGGTCGGGGGGAAGCCGGGATAGTAAGCCCGCTCGATCACAAAACGTCGGGCGTAGGGTTTCCAGGGCTGGCCGGTCGCCAGCGCGGCGATTGCGGCATCCGCATCCTCCAGCCACATCCCGCCCATGCTGCTCACCCCGCGGGCAAACAGCGGGCCCGGGAAGAAGCCGGCGGTGGGCCCGATGATCGCAATCTCGCGCGCCGCACGGCAGTAGGCGAGCGTCGTCTCCAGGCTGTCGTTCAGGCACATGGTGGCGGTCGCCAACACCACGCTGCAGTCGCTCAATGCCATCGGATCGCCGGTCACGCGCAGTCCGGGCGCCTCGCGCCACAGGTGTGGCTTGCGCTCAAGCACCACGACCGGCCGCTGGTCCGCGAGCAGGCGTTCAATCAGGGGTTGGAAGTTGCCCACCATGCCAACCCGATCGGTCTGCGCAAAACTTGCGCCGAAGGCATCCCTGGCCACCGGTGGGACATAGCCGTGATGTCGCCACCACCACGTGGTCATGGCGTTAATCGCCGCCAGACCCAGCGAGCGGGACGCTTCGTCCTCGCGCAGAAAATAGCGTGCGAGTTCCAGCGCGGGCAGCCCTTCCAGCGTCGCCGGCGGAAAACGTTGCGCCATGCCCTGCTGCCCCTCGCCGAGCCAGGCGTAGTAAAGCCCCGCACTGCCGTCGGCCAGTTGAACTGCGCCAAATTCGGGGTCGCGCGCAGGATCAGGTTGCGGTTCCGGCATGAACACCCGGCGCACCGGCGGCGGCGTCACCCGCGCCGCCACGCGCGCCGCTTCATGAAACAGGTCTGCCCGAAAGTGCTGCTCCGTCATCGACCTCGCCCCTTGCGCTGAAATCGGTTTGTTATAGTCGCCGCCGCTTCATTGTGACCGGAGAATCCCGCCGTGCATCGCCCGCTCAACGCCATGTTCAACCAGAACGCTTTCAAGCTGGGGCTGTTTTCGCCCAACTGCAGCGGCGGGATGGCGGTGACCACCGTACCCGAGCGCTGGGACGCCAGCTGGGCCAATAATCTTCAACTGGCACAACTGGCCGACCGGGAGGGCATCGAGTTTCTGCTGCCTATCGCGCGCTGGACGGGCTACGGTGGTGAGACCGATTTTCAGGGCGACTCGCTGGAAACCGTGACCTGGGCCGCCGGCCTGCTGGCGCACACCCGGCGACTGTCTGTCTTCGCCACTGCGCATGCCTCGTTCATGCACCCGCTGCTGGCGGCCAAGCAGTTCGCCACGATTGACCAGCTGTCGGGTGGCCGCTTCGGGCTCAACATCGTCTGTGGCTGGAACCAGCCTGAGTACGCGATGTTCGGTCTCAATCTGCCGGGCGACCACGCCACCCGCTATCGCTATGGTCAGGAGTGGTGGGAAGTCATCAAGAAAAGCTGGGAAACCACGGCGCCTTTCGACTGGGACGGCGAGTTCTTCCAGTTGCGCGGCGCCCGTTGCAGTCCGCAGCCCATCGGTCCGGGGCTGCCGCCGTTGATGAACGCCGGCTCTTCACAGGAAGGCCGCGAATTCGCGGCACGCAACTGCGATTTCCTGTTCACCGTGATGATCAATCCTGAACAAGGGCGGGACGAAGTCGCCCGCATCAAGGCCCTCGCCAAGGCGCAGTTTGAGCGCGAACTTGCCGTGTTCACGACGACCTACGTGGTGTGTCGCCCGACGCAGCGCGAAGCCGAGGAATATCACCAGCACTATGCGGTGGCATGCGCGGATACGGCCGCGGTTGAACGCCTGATGCAGTTGCAGGGCATGTACGCGCAGTCGTTCCCGCAAGACATGATCGACGCCCTGCGGGTGCAGTTCGCCGGCGGTCACGGCGTGTATCCCTTGATTGGCGACCCCGATCATGTCGCAAACGAACTGGCCCGCATCCACGCCGCCGGCTATGCCGGGGCGACGCTCGCGTTTGTGAACTATCTGGAGGAGTTGCCCTACTTCGCCGCCGAAGTGCTGCCGCGGCTGGAAGCGCGCGGCCTGCGCATGCCCGCCGCTGCGCTGCCCGAATAAGCGGGCTACAAAAGAAAAGGCCGGGTTTCCCCGGCCTTTCCAGAGGACCTTGCGAGGTTTGGGTTTAGGTACCCAGACGCTGCATGGCCTGCACGGTCATGTACTTGTTGATCAGGTCGTCGTGCATGTTCCACTGGGACTTCCAGCCGCCTGCGCAGCTTTCGGCCTGGTGGAAACGGGTAATACGCTGCGACTGGATGTCGTTGGAAATTACCCAACTCCAGCTCCAGCACACGTCGTTGCCCGCCATCATGACCTTGTCGCCCTTCTTGTACTGGCTGAAGCCAGGCTCGAAGGACTTCCAGATCTCGCCGCGACGGTCGAAGGTGATCATCTGCGGGAAGGTCAGCATACGAGCGTCAATGTAGACGCGCTTCTTGCTGACCGGCGCACGCGGGTAACCGGTCGGCTCGGCTTCGAGCACGATAACTTCCGGAATCAGCGACTTGCCGACGTACATGAAGGTGTTGTTCTTCGGACCACCCACCAGCGGCAGTTCCCAGTTCGGGGAGTCTGCGTGCCACTGACCGTGCATCGAGCCGAGCAACGGCTGACGGCCCACGATCTTGTAGTTGCCCCAGGTCAGCATCGGGTCGCCAGCGGCCCATGCGTCGGACAGGAACAGGTTGATGCCGGGGACCAGCGGCTCGAAGCGCTGGTTGGTCGGGAAGCGACGCACCCGCTTGAACGCCGGGATGTAGCCGAACAGATCGGGATATTCGCGCTGGTCATACGGCCAGATATTCACGAAGGCCGTGCCCTTGACGTCGTTCGGCGCCGAGAACCAGGTGGACTGCAGACGGGTCTTGTCTTCGTAGCCCTCGAGGTAGGGGTTGCCGCCGTTGTCGACGAGGCCCGTGCACTGCTGTTCGGCCCACACGAAGTCGTACTTGTAGAGCACGTTGCCTTCGGCGTCGAGCGCGGACATCGGAATGGCGTACATGGTCTGGTCGTGACGACCCCAGGCCAGCGTCAGGTTGGCGATGGTCTGCATGCCGTCCTGCGGGTTGGGGAACGGCAGACCGCCGATCCAGGGCTTGCCGTCCTTGGTGCGGACGTTGCCGGTTTCGTCGAACACGGCCTGACCCTGGTTCTTGACGGTCGCTTCGAGGAACTTCGGCGGGAACATGGTCGACGGGTCAGTGTCCGTCGGCATGATGTAGAACTTGCGGCCCTGCTGCTTGACTTCCTGATAGAGCATCGGGTCGACGATGTCTTTCACGACATCAATGTTGTCGGCGTTGATTTCGTCGCCGACCTTGATCTTGCCCTTGGTGAAAAGGGAGATGTCGAGCAGTTCGTCCGGATAGGCCTTGCTGATGTCTTCGCCGTTTGAGATCAACGGCCACAGGGAGGTCAGTACCCCGGCGCCGCCGATCCCACGCGCAACCTTCTCCATGAAGAAGCGTCGGCTGTAGTCAAAATCGTATTTTCTGATATGCATGAACTCCCCCTGATGTCTTTTAAACACACGCAACCCTGCCCCGTACGCACTTGTTCAGATGCGGGAGGCCAAGTCTGAAAAGCCTTGTAACACCACTGCGGTTGGTCTCGCAATGCCGCTTGAGAACTGTGTTCCGATGCTGCACTGCGACGGTTCTAAGTATTTTTCACTTGCCTTGTCGCTGGGCCGAGCGCGCGGCCTCAGCCCGTGCCGCCCGCACCTTCTCGTTGGTCTGATTGAACAGTAATGCGCGACGCGCGGCTTCCTGCTCATCGGTGAGCTGGCGTTCGCCCCACTCGCGCCGCACATTGCGTCCGGCCTGCACGGCCGGGCGCGCGGCGACTTCATCCACCCAGCGCTTGAGGTGCGGAAAACGCGCCCAGACCGTCTCATCAATGAGGCGCTCCAGCAGCATTGCCCACGGCCAGCTGACGATGTCGGCAATGCTGTACTGATCGCCGGCGAGGAACGGGTTGACCGATAGCTGCGCGTCCATCACGCCGCACAGACGGTCAACCTCGCCCACGAACCGACGCTGCCCGTAGGCCAACTGGGCGGGGTCATCCACCAGTTTTACCGCGTAATTCTTGAAGTGATTGGCGTTGCCCATCATTGGACCCAGATTCGCCATCTGCCAGTACACCCACTGCAGCACGGTGTAGCGCGCGGCGCCGCTGGTCGGCAGGAAGCGCCCGGTCTTGTCGGCCAGATATTCGACGATGGCCGCCGACTCAAACAGCGCCAGCGGCGCACCGCCGCCCAGCGGGGCGTGGTCGATGATGGCCGGCATCCGGTTGTTGGGCGAGATGCGCAGGAAGTCAGCCTTGAACTGGTCGCCCGCCCCGATATCCACCTCCAGCACCTGATATTCGAGACCGCACTCCTCGAGCATGATGGTGACTTTCCAGGCGTTGGGCGTGGGCCAGTAGTAGACGTCGATCATCGGGTTCCTCCATAGGCGCTTGGGACGTGGGCGCCCATGCTAGCGAAAAAGAGCCGGGGGGCGCCGCTGCCGCGTAGGCACCCGGCAGGTCCTCGGCTATGCTCCGGGCTCCTCGCCTGCAGTTGGAGCCCCCGATGAAATACGACCTCCTCATTCGCAACGGCGTGCTGGTAGACGGGTCGGGCGCGCCACGCTTCCCGGCCGATATCGGCATCATCGGCAACCGCATCGCCAAAATCGGTCGCATTCGCGCCCCCGCCGAACGCAGCATCGACGCCGAAGGCCATATCGTCAGCCCGGGCTTCGTCGACGGCCACACCCACATGGACGCGCAGGTTTTCTGGGATCCGCTCGGCTCCTGCTCGTGCTATCACGGCGTGACCACCGTGGTCATGGGCAACTGCGGCTTCACGCTTGCGCCCTGCTCGGCGGCCGAATCCGACTTTGTCTTCCGCAATCTCGAACGGGCGGAAGATCTGTCACGCGACGCCATGCGGGCCGGCATCGACTGGCGCTGGGAAAGCTTCCCGGAATATCTGGACGTGGTCGATGCGTTACCCAAAGGCATCAACTACGCCGGCTATATCGGACATTCGCCGCTGCGCACGCATGTGATGGGCGAGCGCGCGTTCTCCGAGCAGGCCACCGAAGACGACGTTCGCCGGATGCAGCATCTCGTCCGCGAGGCGTTGCAGGCAGGCGCGATTGGCTTCTCGACTTCGCGCACCATGAATCATCTGACCTCCGACGACCGCCCGGTCGCCAGCCGCGTGGCCGACTGGAGCGAAGTCCGCGCGATCGTCAACGCGATGGGCGAAGCGGGCGGTGGCGTTTTTGAGCTGGCCAGCGAAGAGCCCGGCCGCAGCCCGCGACGTCAACGCGATTATTTTGATCGACTGAAAAATCTGGCAGTCGAATCGGGTTGTCCGGTGACCTTCGGCATGCCCAGCATTCGCATCGCCCCAGAGCTCTGGCCCAACTATTACGAACTCGCGAACGAGACCGTCGCCGCCGGCGGCCGCATGTTCGTGCAAGCGCATAGCCGTCATCTGTCGACGCTGCTTTCTTTCAAATCGCACACGCCCTTCGACCACTGGGAGGGCTGGAAAGACATCCGTAGCCGCCCACTGGAAGAGCAGAAGCGCCTGCTCCGCGACCCTGCGATCAAGCAACGGCTGGTGGCTATCGCCAGCGCTGAATACGGCGGTCCCAAAGTCGTTGGCGCCGAGGCGCGTCCGCCCGAGTGGGACTGGTTCTACGTCTACAACGGCGTGCGCAACGAAGAACCGATGAGTGAAGTGGCGGCGAAGCGCGGGGTCCATCCGGTCGAGGCGATGATCGATCTCGCACTGGAACGTGACTTTGACTGTTTCTTCCGCCAGCCGCTGGCGAATGAAGATCAGGAGGCGGTGCTCAAGATGATGCGCCACCCGCGGAGCGTGGTGACCTTCTCTGACTCTGGCGCGCATGTCGCGCAAATCATGGATTCCTCGCTGCAAACCCACTTGCTGAGCCACTGGGTGCGCGAGCGGGAAGCCTTCACGCTGGAAGAAGCGGTGCGACTGATTACCTACGACACCGCGTCGGCCTGGGGCTTCCACGACCGTGGGCTGTTGCGCGAAGGACTTAACGCTGATTTGGTGATTTTCGACCCGGCCACAATCGACCAGAACATGCCCGAGCTGGTCAACGACCTGCCCAGCGGCGCCCAGCGCCTCAAGCAAACCGCGCGCGGCATTAGCCACAGCATCGTCAACGGCCGCGTGCTACTCGAGAACAATCAGCCGACGGGCGAACTCCCCGGCACGCTAATCCGCAAAAAACCCTGAGATTCGCCGTCCGGCCCGCGGCCGGGCGGCTAAACTTCGGGCGACGGCCGCCGATTCACAGCGGCATGAAGCTTGTGATCATCGATACCTCGCCTGTGTGGATGGCTGACGTCCGGCGTGCGCTCGCGCAGGTCTTGCCGGACATCGAAGTCACCGCCTACGACGCCGATCAGGCGGGCATGCCGGACGACAACTTCTGCTGGGCCTGGTATGACGTGGCCCTGCTCAGTCACGAACTCGGCGACCAGCCGTCAGGTTTGCACTGCCTGGCAGCGTATGTGGGCCGACCCGGCTTCCCACCCACGGTGCTGGTGAGTCAAAGCGCCGACCCTTATCTGGCGGCGGACGCCATCAAGGCCGGTGCTGCCGACTACATCCGCCGCGACGACGCGCTGGGTCAACGCCTGCCGGCGCTGCTAGGTGCACTGGTGAGCCGTCACCCGGTGAGCGACCGCACCTTCAGACTGCCACCCGGCGCGCCGGTAAACTCGCGCGCGGCGCGGGTGCGTCGCTCGCCCACCATGGACGACAGCACGCATCGCTTCGTCCGGCTAATCGGACAAGGCGGCTTCTGTCGCGTTTATCTTGCCGAACGCGTCACCGACCAACGGCCGATAGTGCTCAAGGTCATGGAACGCGGCACTGGCCCCAATGGCGGCATGCTGCGCCGGTTCGCCCGCGAAGCCCAGATCCTTTCCAACATCGACGATCCGCACGTCGTGCGGGTCTACGACCGCGGGATCACCGCAGAGTACGGGTACATTTCCATGGAGTTTTTCGCCGGCGGTGATTTGAAGCAGAAAATCGAACGCGGCGTGTCGCTGGACGAGGCCATCCGCTGCATGCGCGGCATTGCCCGCGGCTTGCAGGCCGTGCACCGGGAAGGCGTCATTCATCGTGACGTGAAGCCGGGCAACATCATGTTTCGCGGCGACGGCTCGCTGGCGTTGGCCGACTTTGGCATTTCACGCCGATTGCATGAAACCATCGACCTGACCACCCATACCGGCACCTTGGGCACCCCGGGCTATCTCAGCCCGGAGCAGGCGCTGGGCACACCGGTCGACCACCGCACCGACCTCTACAGCGCGGGCGTGGTGTTCTACGAATTGTTGACCGGCGGCAAGCCGTTTCGCGCCGACACACCGGCGGGGGTTGTCTACCAACACATCCACACTCCGCCACCCCGTCTGCCCGCCAGCCTCGGCTGGGCCCAGCCCTTGTTGGACATGCTGCTGGCGAAAAGCCCGGAAGCGCGGCTCAGCAGCGCAGACGAACTCTTGCAGGGCATCGACGAATGGTTACCACCGTGCCTCGAGGGGCGGGCGCTGCAGACCAGGCCACACGCCCCGCAAATTGCCCTGCACTAACTGCGCCGCGCGGGCTGCGCCGTAAGCCGCGTTCCGTATAATCCAAGCACTCCCGTAGTTCAGGAACCTGCACCCATGGCCGGCATTTTCAAGGCATATGACATCCGCGGCCTCTTCGGCAGCACGCTAACCGAATCTATCGCCACCGATATTGGCCGGGCGTTCGTCGATTTTCTGGGGGCGCGCACGGTGGTCGTCGGGCGCGATATGCGCACCCACTCCCCGGCGATGTTTGACGCGCTGGCGCGCGGCATCACCCAACAGGGCGCGACGGTGATCGACGTCGGTCTGTGCAGCACACCGATGTGCTACTTCGCCAACGGCACGCTGGGCGCGGATGGCAGCATCATGATCACCGCCTCGCACAACCCCGGTGAGTGGAATGGCATGAAAATGTGCCGCGAAAGCGCGATCCCGATTAGCGGCCCCACCGGCATCGAGACCATCGAAGCGCTCGTTCAGGCCGGCAATTTCAAACCCGCCGCCGCCACGCCCGGATCCATCACACAGCACGACATTGCCCCGGCCTACGCTGCGCATATCAAGTCCCGCGCCCGCTTCGCGCGCCCGCTGCGCATCGCCGTCGACTACGCCAATGCCATGGGTATTGTGGAAGCGCGCGCGCTGGCCGGGCTCTATGCGGAAGAAGCCCTGTTCGGCGAACTGGACGGTAGCTTCCCCAATCACGAAGCCAACCCGCTGGACCACGAGACGCTGGAACCGCTGCAGCACCTGGTGCGCACGCATGGCCCATTTGATTTCGGCATTGCCTTTGACGGCGACGCCGACCGCGTCGGGTTCGTCGACGAGCGAGGCGACATCGTCCCGATGGACCTCATCACGGCGCTCATCGCCCAGACCATGCTGAAAACCGAAGCCGGGCGAATTTTCTACGATCTCAGGAGCAGCAAGGCGGTCAAGGAAGCCATCGAAGAGGCGGGCGGCGAGGCGCTGATGTCGAGCGTCGGCCACGCCTTTATCAAGCGCCAGATGCGCGACGCCAATGCCCTGTTCGCCGGCGAACTCTCCGGGCACTACTACTTTCGGGAAAACTTCTTTGCCGAGAGTTCGGCGCTGGCGGTGATTGCGATTGGGAATCTGGTGAGCGCAAGCGCGCAGCCGCTGTCGGCCCTGATTGCGCCGCTCCGCCGCTATGCCCCGAGCGGCGAGATCAACTCGACCGTCAGCGATGTGGAAAGCGTTTTTCTCGCCCTTCGTGCGGCGTTCGCCGATGCCCGTTTCACGGAACTCGATGGCTTGACGGTTGAATACCCAGACTGGTGGTTCAACGTGCGGGCCTCAAACACCGAACCGCTGGTCCGCCTGAATCTGGAGGCTGCCGATGAGGCCTCGATGCGCGTGCACCGCGACGCGGTGCTGGCGATCATTCGCCGCTAGGCGAGCGCGTCTGGTGCTCGCGGCAGATCTCCGCCGCGATCAGGGACAGGGGCACGCTGCGCTGGACCGCGCCGCGTTTAACGGCTTCTTTCGGCATGCCATAGACCACACAACTGGCTTCGTCCTGCGCCAGCGTCCGCGCGCCGACGTCGAACATTTCCTTTAAGCCCGCAGCCCCGTCATCGCCCATCCCGGTCATGATGATGCCCAGCGCGTTGCGTCCGGCCGCCTTGGCGGTCGAGCGAAACAGCACGTCGACCGACGGCCGATGCCGGCTTACCGGCGGACCGTCTACCACTTCAACGAAGTAATAGGCGCCGCTACGCTTGAGCAGCGTGTGCTTGCCGCCCGGCGCGATGAGTGCAAGGCCGGGAATCACCCGATCGTTATGTTTCGCCTCGCGGACTTCTATCGCACACACGCTGTTCAGGCGCGTGGCAAAGGCTTCGGTAAATTTTTCTGGCATGTGCTGAACCACCACGATGCCCGGCGCGACCCGCGGCAGCGCGGTCAGCACGACTTCCAGCGCCTGCGTGCCGCCGGTGGAAGTGCCAATGGCGACGATCCGTTCGGTGGTCTGCGCCATTGCCTGGGCAGTGGCGGCCGGGATAATGGCGTCCGCCGTCAGCTTGGGCGGAATGGGACGCGTGGGCCCCGGCGCGGCACGCACCCGCGGCACCCGCGCCTGGGCCGCCGCCTTGATGGCATTGACCAGCGCCGCCGAGCTTTCCTCAAGAAAGCGTTTGAGCGCCAGTTTGGGCTTGACGATGATCTCCACCGCGCCAGCCGCCATCGCCTGCATGGTGGTGTCCGCGCCTTTCTCGGTCAGGGTCGAACACAACACCACCGGGGTCGGGTGTTCATCCATGATTTTGCGCAGGAACGTGATGCCGTCCATCCGCGGCATTTCAACGTCCAGCACGATGACGTCGGGCCACTCGCGCTGCATCTTTTCCAACGCGTAAAGCGGGTCGGGGGCAACTGCCATCACCCGCAGGCCCGGCGTCTTGTTGATGATGTCGGCAAGCACCTGCCGCACGACCGCCGAGTCGTCGATGATCATCACGCTGATGGGCGAGCTCACGGTGGCGTCACCTTCGGCTGGTGCTTGACCCACACGCTGCCGTCCCACAGGTCAAACATCACAATGCGATGCCCCTCACCGCCCACATGGCTGGCCTTCACCGGCTGACCATGCAACGCGAGAATACCCAGCCCGGCCTGCACGTTCTGCTTCCCGATGGCCTGCCGGTTATCAGACTTGTTGACGCTCGGAAACATATCGCCGCCGCCAAAAAGTTTGATTTCATATTCGTTAGGGTCAGTGCCAAAGCGAATCGCTTCGTTCAGGAACATCAGGTAAGCCTCATCGCCGAAGCGACCGTCGAGTTCGGCGGTGCGCCGCGCGCCGCGGGTCGGCAGCATGTAGTGGCACATGCCGCCGTAACGGCGCACCGGGTGCCACATGGTCATCGCCACGCAGGACCCAAGCAGGGTCCGCATGCGCACATCCGGGTCATCGCTGAACTGGAACTCGCCCGGTTGCAGGAAGTACTCAAAGTATTCGCTGGCCTTGCGCATACGGACTCAAAAGCTCATTGACGCTGATAAATCGCAGGATGAATCGTGGTCAGCGGCAGGTTCATGCCGTGCAGGCTCTCCGAATGCCCGCAAAAGAAGTAGCCGCCCGGCCGCAGCGCGGCACAGAGCTGGCGGACCACCTTGGTCTTGGTTTCCATGTCGAAATAAATCAGCACATTGCGCAGAAAAATAAGATCAAACACGCCCACCTCGGGCAGCGGCGCGATCAGGTTAACCTGCAGAAATTTCACCCGCCGGCGCAATTCCGGCATGACCCGGAAAGTACCCTCCTGGGCGCGCACGCCACGCAGACAGTAGCGCGTTAGCAGCGGCCGCGGAATGTGCTCGGCGCGCTCCATGGCGTAATGCGCCGTCTGGGCCCGGGCGAGCACCCGCGTGCTGATGTCCGAGGCGAGCATTTCCCAGCCGTTCTCGCCCAGCAAGGGTGCCAGCGTCATCGCAATACTCCAGGGCTCCTCGCCGCTGGAACAGGCCGCGCTCCACACCCGATAGCTCGCCCCGGGTCGCCGCTCCGGCACGGCACGCTCGCGCATAAAGTCGAAATGCTTGGGTTCGCGGAAAAAATAGGTTTCGTTGGTGGTCAGCAGGTCAAGCGCAATCTGCGCTTCCTGCTGCTCGCGAGCGTCGATAATCAGCCGGTAATAGTCGCCAAAGCTGTCGAGACCAAAGTGCATCAGGCGCTTTTGCAGCCGGCTCATGACCAGCGGCTTCTTGGCCGGCGACATGCTGATCCCGGCCTGCTCGTACACCCAGTTACGCAGCAGCCCGAAATCCTGATCGCTCATCGCGGTGACGGTCATGGGCGCGTGCCTGCCTTGCGCCAGCGCGCCGACACCATCACGACGCTGTGCCAGCTTCGGTCACCATGCCCAGTGCCGCAATTTCGTGGATCGACAGCACGGTCGAACTGTCCAGAATCACCACAAAGCCGCCGTTTACCTTGCCCATGCCGCGAATAAAATCTGTGCGCAGTCGCGCGCCAAAGCTGGGCGGGGGTTCGATATCGGCTGCCGGAATGTCGATGACCTGGTTGACGCCATCGACAATGATCCCGACGTCCAGCTGCTCTTCTGCCGTCTGCACTTCGAGTATCACCACGCAGGTCCGGCGCGTCGGCTTGCTTGCCGCCCGCCCGAAGCGCACGGCAAGGTCCACCACGGGCACCACCCTGCCGCGCAGGTTCAGCACCCCGCGCACGCAGGGCGCCATCATCGGCACGCTGGTCATCTCCGGATATTCGAGGATTTCCTTGATCATCAGGATGGGCATGGCGAAGGTTTCCTCTCCCAGCCTGAAGGTCAGGTACTGCTGGTGTTCGGCGCCGACGCCGGTCGTCTCCTTGAGGACAGTCTGCATGACGCCCCCTAGAACTTGATGAAGTCGGAATCGGACAAATCGTTCTCGACCAGACGAGCCCCGCCGGCAATGCGAGCGGCTGGTGCCGCGCGGCGCGCTGGCGGCACCGTGCGGGCCGAAGACAGCGACCGCACGTCGGCCGATCCTCGTCCACCGGCGCGGCCTTCAAGCCGGAAAAATGCCATCAGGTCGCGCAGCTGGGCTGCTTTTCCATTCATCTCTTCAGCGGTCGCGGCCAACTCCTCCGCTGCCGAGGCGTTCTGCTGCGTGGCCTGATTGAGCTGGTTAATCGCGGAATTAATCTGCGTTGCGCCGGTCGCCTGCTCGCTCGAGGCGGCGGCGATTTCCTGGACGAGGTCGGAGGTCTTCTGAATTGCCGGCACAATTTCGACCAGCAGCGATCCCGCCCGCTCGGCGAGCTGGACGCTGTTGCTGGCCAGACCGCTGATTTCCTGTGCCGCCACCTGACTGCGTTCGGCAAGCTTGCGCACTTCGGCTGCGACCACCGCGAAGCCACGACCATGCTCACCGGCCCGTGCGGCCTCGATCGCCGCGTTCAAGGCCAGCAGATTGGTCTGGTAGGCGATGTCATCGATGATGCCGATCTTTTGGGCGATGGTTTTCATGGCCTGCACGGTGTCGCGCACCGCGACGCCTCCTTCGGACGCCTCCTGCGCGGCCTTGCCCGCCATGCCGTCGGTGATCTTGGCGTTTTCGCTGTTCTGGTTGATCGACGCCGCCATTTCCTCAATCGACGCGCTTGATTCCTCCACGCTGGCCGCCTGTTCGCTGGCTGCCTGGCTAATCGACTGCGCGGTAGCGCTGACCTGTTCGGCCGCGTTCAGGATGGCTTCGGTCGTGGTGCTGACTTCCGCAATCGTGGTTGATAGCCGGTCGACAGTGTCGTTGCAGGCGTCCTTCAAGGCGCCAAACGTGCCCTGATAGTCGGTCGTGATTTTTTCCGTCAGATCGCCGCTGGCCAGCGCTGACAGCACGCGCAGCACTTCGCTCAACCCGGTGTCGCAGGTCCCTACCAGCGCGTTGATGTTGTCGCAGAGTTGCTTGAAGAAGCCCTCCTTGTTCGACGAATCCAGCCGCCGGCCAAAGTCGCCGTCAGAGGCCGCGCTGACCACGCCGGCCAGTTCCTTCTCCACCGCGACTTCTTCGGTGCGGTCTTTCCACTCGACCACGGCGCCTAGCCGTTCGCCTTTCTCATCAATGATTGGCGACGCCGTCAAAGAGAAGGTCCGGCCGCCGACCACGATCTGCGCGCGATGCGCGGCCCGGAGCTGCCCGAGGAGATTGCGCTGGTGGGCCGGATTCTTGTGGAAGGTGTCGAAGTTAACGCCCAGCAAACGCTTGGCATCGAAGTGCGGCAGTTCTTTACGGATATCCGCTTCGGCGTTGACCAGCATGGCCCCGACCGAATGATTCAGGTAGCGGATGATCCCGTCGCGGTCGGCAATCATCACGTTGGTCGTGACGTTGTCCAGCGCCTGTTTGATCCGCAGGTTCTCGGCCTGCTGGGCGCCGCCTGAGGCCATTCGCTCACGGATGTCGTCCATCGCCGCAGTGATAACCGCTTTGCGCCCGGGCAGGCGCTCGAACTCGAAGGTCAAATCGCCGCTGGTGTAGCGCTTGATCGCATCTACCACCTGCATCTTCACCGCGATATGAGATTCAACCAGGGTGTTCACGGCATCCGCAATTTTTTGCTGCGCGCCTTCCAGCCCGACCAGTGGAATCTTGTAGTCGATTGCGCCGGCCGTGTGCTCCTGCTGCAGGCGGGTCACCGCTGCAAGCAGTTGTTCCAACTGCCGTGCGCCCTTGTTCATGTCGAAAATACCCATGACTGCCTACCTCCGGTTGATGTGGCTGGGCGGCATCACGCCACCACGATGCCTGTTGGGCGTGCGCCTTCCACCCGTTTGATGAGTCCCGGCACATCGAGGATCAGCGCAACTTCGCCGCTACCCAGGATGGTCGAGCCACTAATGCCTTGCAGATAACTGAAGAGTTTTCCGAGCGGCTTGATAACCGTCTGGAGTTCACCCAGTAATTCATCGACGACCAGTCCCGCCTTAATCTGCCCAAAGCGGACTACTACAACATTCTCGCGGCGCGCCGCGCCTTCGCTGATGCCGAAGGCATCCCGCAGGCGCAGCACCGGCAGGACCTCGCCCCGCACGTTGATGAAGCCCTGCTCGCTCACGGCATGCCGATGGGCCTCGGAAAGCTCCATGCACTCCACCACCACATCCAGCGGCAGCACGTAACGCGCCGCGCCCAGCCCGACCATGAAGCCATCGATAATCGCCAGGGTCAGGGGCAGACGAATCAGCACGGTGGTTCCGGTGCCCTCTTCGCTCTGGATCTCTATCGTGCCGCGCAGCGCTTCGATGCTGCGTCGAACCACATCCATCCCCACCCCGCGCCCGGACAGATTCGACACTGCATCTGCGGTGGAAAAGCCCGCCTCGAAGATCAGTTGGCGAATTTCTTGGGGGGTCGGGTTCGCGCTGGCCGCCAGCAGCCCGCGCTCGAT
Source organism: Gammaproteobacteria bacterium (assembly GCA_023257255.1). GTDB lineage: Bacteria > Pseudomonadota > Gammaproteobacteria. The sequence goes on from JALRCR010000003.1 coordinate 51,043, forward strand.
GGCCTTCCGGCGAATCTTTTCGACATTCAGCCCGGCGCCGTCGTCGCCCACCTCAATCACGATGCTGCCCGAGTCGTGGTAGGCGTTGAGCGAGACCTGCGCGCGCGCCGACTTACCGGCAGCGACTCGCGTCATGCCGGATTCGATCCCGTGGTCCATGGCATTGCGCACCAGATGCATCAGCGGGTCACCAATGCGCTCGACCACCGATTTATCAAGTTCGGTCTCGGCGCCGGAAATCGCCAGTTCGATGTCTTTGCCGAGTTCGCGACTGACGTCGCGAACAACCCGCTGGAAGCGCTGGAAGGTCGCGCCGATCGCTACCATGCGCAGGCCCAGCGCGCTGTCGCGCACCTGCTCGACCAGGCGCAGCAGCGAGGCCGCGGACTCGACGACATCCGGAATACCGGCTTTGGCCGCGAGCGCCTGCGTACCTGAACCGGCGATCACCAGTTCGCCAACGATGTTGATCAACTGGTCGAGCTTGTCGGCGTCGATGCGGATCAGGCGACTGTCCTGTGCCTTCGCCTGTCGACTTTGCTGTTGACGTTCGACCGCCGCGTCGACCACCGCAGCCGGTACCGCCGAGTCTTCGACCAGAATCTGGCCGAGGGGCCGCTCGTCGCTCGCGCTTGCCTGTTTGGCCAGGGCCGTGCTGAGTTCGGACGCAGCCACCGCGTGTACCGCGCTCAAGACTTCGCCCAGACGCCCCGTGCTTTCAGGCAGGGCGTCGATAGCTTTCAACTGTGCGTCGACGACCTGCGTGGGCGGCGCGATGCGCACGACGCAGTCGTCACGCACAAAATCAAAGACGGCCTCAATGGCGGTCCGGTCGGCGCTGCTGTCCAGTTCTATTTCAAGGTCGACATAGCAGGACTCCGGGTCCATTTCGGCCAACGGCGGCAGCCGGTCCCAGCCCGTCGCCACGCTGTGCACATCTCCCAGCGTGGCGAGATAGCGCACGAACGACATGGGGTCCATGCCATTGCGCAGCACGTCCGTACCGAACTGCAGGGAAATGCGCCAGTACCGGGTGATCGGACTGGCCGACTCGTCCGCAGCGTCGCTGTGCAGGAACACCGCCAGGTCGTCGGCCAGCGATCCATGTTTTGGGGCGGCGGACGTAGCGGCGCCCGAGGCTGGCTTGCCCGCGGGGGCAGCGACCGGCCCGCCCAGCATCGCCGCTAGTTCAGCCACCAGCGCAGTGCCACGCGCCTGAAGCTCGCCACTCAGCGGCTCTTCGGCAACCGAGGGCGCAATCATCGACTGAATATGATCGCCGCTCCGCAGAAGCAGCGCTGACAAGCTGCTGCTGAAGGGCAACTCGCCGGCGCGCAACTTGTCGAGCAGGTTCTCCAGATGGTGCGTGAACGACACCATCTGGTCGAAGCCGAACATGCCGGCGGATCCTTTGATGGTGTGGGCAGCGCGAAACACCGCATCAAGCAGTTCCCGATCGTCCGGCTGGTCTTCAAGCGCCAGCAGCGACTGCTCCATTTGTTCGAGCAGTTCGCGGCATTCGGCAACGAAGGTATCGAGTGCGGGATTCAGATCCATGGCGTGGAAACTCCGGATCTCAGGCTTGAAAAAGCTTGCGCAGCCCAAGCAGCGCGAGGGTCTCGTCGACCGCCGGACTGCTCGCGGCCAGCCGGAGCGGCCGCCCGGAATGCACACATTCGCGATGCAAGAGCAGCAACTGCTGCACGCCCGCCGTGTCGAGTTCGCTGACGTCCGAGAGGTCCAGACTCAAGGCGCTACCGCCCTCCAGCAAGGCCTGCTGTACCGCCTGCTGGGTCTCCGCGGCGGCGTAGATATTCAGCTCGCCGCTCAGCTTGAGATTGGTGATGTTCATAGGGTCTGGATTCCGGCCGCGGCGCGCACTGGGTTCAGGGCAGAACGAGCTTGGCCACGGCGGCCAGCATCTGCTCGGGCTTGAAGGGCTTGACGACCCACGCCTTGGCGCCGGCTGCCTGCCCTTCCTGCTTTTTGTCTTCCTGGCTCTCGGTGGTGAGCATGATGATTGGCGTGAACTTGTAGTTAGGCAGTTGCTTCACCGCTTTCACAAACTCGATGCCGTTCATGTTGGGCATGTTCACGTCACTGATGATGAGGTGAATCTTCTGCCCGCTCAGTTTGCCCAGCGCGTCCTTGCCGTCGCAGGCTTCCAGCACGTCGTAGCCGCCGCCCTTCAGCGCAATGGCCACGACCTGCCGCAAGGAGGCTGAGTCGTCCACAATCAGAATTGTCTTTGCCATACCGGTTCCTCAGAAAAACGTGATGTCGTCGGCGCCGCCCTGACCGCCGCCCGGGACGCCCGAGGCGCTCGCACTGCGCTCCTCGGTCATCGTGTAGGAGCGCTCCATCTTTTCGAGCAAGCGGGTGATGGCCGTCACGTCCGGCGACTGGCCAGAGGCCAGCTGGTCGCGCAGGTTCATCAGGCTGTCGGTCACATGCATCAGGAGCTGGTTGATGCGATCCTGGAATTGCAGCTGTTCGAGCGCGCCGGAGACCGCGCTGGTGATGGCCGCGCTTTCGGTGCGTAGCACGTCCGCCGATTGGGTCAGCCCCTGCATGGCCTGCTGGAACTCATTGACCACGCCCGAGAGCTGGGTTTCGCAATCGATGCGCGCCTGACTGTCGCGCGTCGCCGCCGCCTCGATGAGGTCGGAAGAATCCTTGATGCTGCGGTTCACCGCGTCGATTTTCTGGCTAATGTTTTTGCCGATGGCGCCCGAGCGCGTGGACAGCGTGCGCACTTCGTCGGCCACCACCGCGAAGCCCCGACCGGCCTCACCGGCGCGCGCCGCTTCAATCGCCGCGTTCAGCGCAAGCAGGTTGGTCTGGTCGGCGATGCTGGCGACGTCGGCCGCCATCTTTTGCAGTTCGACGGTGAACTGCACCAGCCGCTGGCTTTCTTCCAGCATGTGCTGTTTTTCGGACAGGGTGGTGTCGAGAATTTGTCCGACCAGGTTCAGCCGCCGCTCGCTGTTGTTAACGACCTGTCGCAACCCTTCCCCGGACGCGCCCTGCTCCACGCCAGCCACCCGGTACGACGCGCTGACCGCATCGTTCAAGCGATCGACGATGCCGGCGAAGTCATGCGTGAGGTTGACCACTGCGCCTTCCAGCTGCTGCCGGGCCGTGCCGATGTGGCGCACCCACACGGGCACCACGTCGCTACCGAGCACCGCCAGCGCCGACTGCTGGCGCTGGTTCAATGCGGCAAGTTCCTGCTGATGCGTTGCCGAGAGGCGTTCAACGGCGGCTTTACTCAGTGCGCTTGCCAGCGCTTGCGCGCGCTGGTCCAGCACCAGGCCCACCACCACCAGCACCGCCGCAGCGGCATAGCTTGCGATGCCTGCCGGCGCCCAGACTACGGCCGCAGCGCCGATTACCGCGAGAGGCGTAGTCCCCCAGGACCACATGCTTGATTCCGTTTTCATATCTCTTCCGCGCTCAGATTGCTGTGTATCGGGAGGGCGCGGTGTAAACGCCGCAGCTGGCAAAGCCGGCCCCCGTGTGGGAGAGCTATCGACAAGCCAATGAGCGACTTGAGCGGTTTCTTTGCAGAAACCTCCGGAAAACCCGGGCTAAAGTCCGGGGCGAAGCGGCCGGGCGGGCTGGCGCCGGGGGTGGCGCCAGCGGCTTTTTGCCTAATCCACAACCTTGCGAGCAGTCGCAAAGAGCAGCCACACCAGCGCGCCAAAAATGTTGACGCAGGCGGCCAGTACGAAGGCCGAGGTGTAGGTGCCGCTGGCATCCACCAGCGCCCCCGTGACGGTCACCCCAATCACACCCGGCAAGGTGCCGGCAGTGTTGGTGATGCCCATCAGCACATCGGCGTAGCGGGGCGCGATGTCGAGGTGATTGGAGACAAAACCGCCCCAGGTCATGGCCAGCGCGCCGAGCGCGCCGCACATCAGGGCAAGCGCGGTGTCGGGCGAGGTGACCGCGCGGGCTTGCCACATGAAAAATGCGGCGCCCAGCAGACCGGTAATTTGCATGAACTTGCGTACAAAGGTGGCGTCGGTGCCGCCACGGATCCAGCGGTCGGCCAGCCAGCCGCTGGCCACACCGCACACCAGCATCGCCAGCCAGGGCGCCGCGGCATAGAGCCCGGCGCTCTGAATGCTAAGCCCCAGACCTTTGCGGAAATAGCTCGGCAACCACGCCAGCAACATGTAGAGAATCCAGTTACTGCACAGGTGATTGATGATCAGAGCCCAGACCGGCGCCGAGGTCAGCAACTGCCGCCACGGCACTGGCGGCCGGTCCTTGGCGCTGCGCGGCGCGACTTCGGGCAGCAGGCTGCGCTCTGCCGGGGTCATGCGCGGGTTGTCATCCGGATAGTCGTAGCTGTGGCGATTCCACAGCAGACACCACGCCAGCCCAATCAGACCGAACAGATAGAACACCGAGGGCCAACCCAGATGCGATACCAGCACGCCGCTGCTCATCAGCGCAAACAAGGTGCCTAGCGGAACGCCACCGATCATCAAGGCAACGGCACGCGAGCGTTCCGCGGCCGGCACCCAGCGGCTGTAGAGGTTGTAGACGGCCGGAAACATTGCCGCTTCGCCAGCGCCCATCGCGATTCGTGCCGCGATCAGCAGGGCAAAGGAGACCCCGGCCGCAAGCGGCGTGAGCATGGTGAAGATCGACCACCAAAGCACCGCGAGCCCGAGCACGCGTTTGCCACCAAAGCGATTAGCCGCCCAGCCGCTAGGCACCATGAACAGCAAATAGCCGACAAAGAACGAGGACAACACGATGCCCTTCACGGTCTCGCTCCAGCCGTAATGCTCCTGCATGGCCAGCGCCGCCACCGAAATATTTACCCGGTCGATGTAACTGACAAAACTCGCGGCCACGCATAGCGCAACCAGCTTGTGGCGTTCCTGCATGATGACTCCCCCGGTCGAGAACACGTTCGTGATGTTTTTTTTCGTGTACGCGGCGTCTGCGCGCCGCGCCCCCTGCGCCGCATTGTTGCCCTTCCCCATCCGGATTACAGCCCGCTACGCGGCAGCGCCGGCGCGGGTTACATTCCGTAGTCCGCGCGCGCCTTCAGGCGTGCGTTCACCGTCGCCCCATCGCGCAGGAGTTGCCCATGGCCGAGATTCTGTTTCACCACTATCCCTTGTCCCCCTTCTCCGAGAAGGTCCGCCGGGTGCTGGCCTACAAGCAGCTGCCATGGCGCGCGGTGGAGCAGCCGATCATGGCGCCCAAGCCCGAGTTGACCCCGCTGACCGGCGGCTATCGCCGAATCCCGGTGCTCCAGATTGGCGCCGATATCTACTGCGACACGGCGCTGATCCTGCGGGTCCTTGAACAGCGCCACCCCACGCCTGCCTGCCTGCCCGCCCCGCTCGCGGGCGCCGTCAGCCTGCTGGAAGACTGGGCCGACCATCGCCTCTTCATGCAGACGGTGCCGCCCACGATCGTGCGGCTGCTCGACCAGTTGCCGCCGGCGTTTTTCGCCGATCGGGCGGCCATGACACCGGCCTTTACCTGCGAATCCCTGATCGCCGGCGCCCCGCATGCGCTCAGTCAGGCGCTGATTTCGCTGGACCGGCTGGAAACCCAGTTACGGCAGACGCCCTTTGTGCTGGGCGACACCTTCACGCTGGCCGACGCGGCCTGCTTCCATCCAGTGTGGTTCATGCAGCACGGCGGCGATTTGTTCGACGTGGTGCGGGCGCGCCCTGCACTCGCAGCGTGGTTCGACCGCATCGCGGCGTTCGGGCCAGGCATGGAGACAATGGCGGCCGGCGAGGCACTGGCCGTGGCGCGTGCAGCGCAGCCGGCCGACGTGCTCGGCGGCCACGCCGACCGCGACTATCCGGTCGGCGACGAGGTCAGCATCGTGCCGGACGACTACGGACTGGAGGAAACCCGCGGTCGCGTGGCGCGGGTCAGTGCGGACGAGATTGTGGTCTTACGCGCCGACCCCGAAGTCGGCGACATCGCCGTGCACTACCCGCGCGCCGGTTACCGCATCAGCCGCGTCTGAGGGTTTGCGGCGGCTCAGGCCGCGGCCGGCTGCGACAGCGTCGCGCGTACGTCCATGGCGAGCTCAAAACTGCGCAGCCTGGCGCGATGCTCAAAGAGCGACGCGGTGACCATCAATTCGTCAACGCCGGTCATGGCCAGAAAGTCGGCGAGCTTGGCCCGCACGCTGGCGGGTGAGCCGACACAGGCGTAGCGCAGCGTGTGGTCCACCCCGGCCTGCTCCTGCGGCGTCCAGTAGTCGTGCATGGTCTCGCGCGGCGGCTGCAACTGCAGCGGCGTGCCGCGATACAGATTGGCAAACTGCTGCTGGATAGAGCTGAACAGGCGCTCGGCCTCGCGGTCGGTATCTGCCACCACCACATTGACCACCGCCATGGCGTGCGGGCGGGCCAGCGTGGCCGAGGGCTGGAAGCGTGCGCGGTAGATCTGCAGCGCCTGCAGCAGCGCATCCGGCGCGAAGTGCGAGGCGAAACCAAACGGCAGCCCATAGGCCGCCGCCACCTGCGCGCCGAAGAGGCTGGAGCCAAGGATCCACAGCGGTACCTCGAGCCCGGTCCCCGGCACGGCGAACACCGTCTGCCCCGGCTGCGCGGGCCCGAACAGGGCCTGCAGTTCCAGTACGTCCTGCGGGAAATGGTCTGCGTTGCTGCTCAGGTCGCGGCGCAGGGCCCGTGCCGTGCGCTGGTCCGATCCCGGGGCGCGTCCCAGCGCCAAATCAATACGCCCGGGGAACAGCGACTCCAGCGTGCCGAACTGTTCGGCGATCACCAACGGCGAGTGGTTGGGCAGCATGATGCCGCCCGCCCCCACCCGGATGCGCTCGGTGCCGGCGGCCACGTGCCCGATCACGACGGAGGTCGCGGCGCTGGCGATACCGGGAATGTTGTGATGTTCCGCCAGCCAGTAACGCGTATAGCCCCAGCGTTCGGCGTGACGCGCCAGATCCAGCGTGTTGCGGAAGCTGGTAGCCGCCGTATGACCGGCCGGAATGGGCGAGAGATCCAGCACCGAGAAAGGAATCATCTTGGCCTCGTAGAGCGAGTGGGAGCTGGGTGGATTATGGCCGCTGTTGGGCGCGCCGTCTCATCCGGTAATCGCGGTAGCGAGCCACAGCCTCTAAGCTCTCGCTCCGCTTTGATGTTCTGGTACAGGAGTCTCCGCATGGCCCTCAGCGCCAATCGTTTCCAGCTGGCCGTGTTTGGCAGCAACGTCAGCCACGGCTGCACCATTTCCTCCGCTGCCGGCGGCATTGCGGTTGAGTGGGCCGAATCGCTGCGAATCGCGCAAACCGCCGACCGGCTGGGTCTGGAGGCGATCATTCCGGTCTGTCGCTGGAAAGGATTTGGCGGGCCCAGCGAGTTCAATCACCGCAGCTTCGAAACCTGGACCTGGGCCGCCGGGATCGCGCAGGCCACCGCCCACATCCAAGTCTTTGCCACCACCGCCGTCGCCTCGGTGCATCCGGTGATGGCCGCCAAGCAGGGCGCGACGATCGACCATATTTCTGGCGGCCGTTTCGGGTTGAACGTGGTCGCAGGCTGGAATAGCCACGAAGTGGCGATGTTTGGCAAAGCCCAGCTGCCGCACGCTGCGCGCTATGCCATGACCGACGAGTGGATGAGCCTCATCCAGGCGCTGTGGACACGCGAGGGCGAGTTTGATTTCGCCGGCGAGTACTTTCAGGCCCCGCACTGTTACGCCGAACCCAAACCCGTGCAGCGCCCGCGGCCGCCGGTGATGAGCGCCGGCGTTAGCCCGGCCGGCCGGCGCTTCGCCGCCCGTCATGCCGACATGAACTTCATCCTTGCGCCCAATCTGGCCATGGCGGCGGCCACCGTCGCCGACGTGCACCGGATTGCCCGCGAAGACTTTGGGCGCACGGTCGAGGTCTGGGGCAATGCCGCGGTGTTCTGCGCGCCCACCCATGCCGAGGCCGAAGACTATTACCGTCACGTCATCCACGAACAGGGCGATTTGGAAGCCGCCGGCAACTTGCTGGACACCTTCACCGCCGAGTCGGGCAGCCAGTTGCCGGATCCGGCACTGCGCGAAAGCTATCTGCGCAACATGATGGCCGGCTATTCGGGCTTCCCGGTGGTGGGGACGCCGGAGGAAGTGGTCGATTTCCTGCAGGAAATGGCCGCCTGCGGCATGGCCGGCGCGACGCTCTCGTGGCCCGATTACGACGCCGGCCTGCAGCAACTGGCGCAGGCCATCCTGCCCGAGATGGAGACGCGTGGCCTGCGCGCGCCGCGGGCAGTCTAAGGCTCACGCGCGCTTTCACCCCGGTAACGGCGCAGCGGACCAAGCAGAAAATCGAGCGCCCGGCGCTGCCCCAGCGCGAACTCGACGGTCACCGTCATCCCGGGCGTGAATGGCACCTCCTGGCCGTCGATCCTCAGGCCTGGCGCGTCCAGGGCAATACCGGTGTTGAAGCGGAGCTGGCGATCCGGCCCCTCTGCCGCATCGGCCGCCAGCCGCGCCACCCGGCCGGCCACCGTGCCGTAGCGGGTAAAGTTGAAGGCGTCGGCCTTCACCACCACCGGCTGCCCCAACCGCACCAGACCAATGTCGCGATTGCCGACCAGGGCTTCAACCATCCTCGGCGCGGCATCGGGGACGATTTCCAGCAGCGTGACGCCAGCGGCCACTACCCCGCCCGGCGTCTGCGTCACAAGCCCCTGCACCCTTCCCGCAACCGGCGCATAAAGCCTTGTCCCGGCGAGGCTTCGGTCAACGCGCGCCAGCTCGCTGGCCAGCGCGTGCAGGCGACGGTCGGTCTCCAGTTGCTCGGTGAGCGTGCGCTCCACGAACTGGGCAATGACGGTCTCGCGGCGCGCGGCCAGGGTGGCCAGTTCGGCGTCACCCGCCTGCAGGCTGCCACGCGCCGTCTCCAGCGCGTCCACCGCGACCAGGCGTTCCCGCTCGCGGGCCAGCCACTGCACACGCGGCAGCATGCCGCGTTGCTGCAAGGCCGCCAGCGCCGCGGTTTCTTCGCTCAACAGCGCCACCGTGCGCGTCAAACCCGGCAGACGCGCGGTGCTCGCGGCCAGCAGGGCACGCTTCTGCCGCGCCTCTTCTTCCAGGCCCGCGAGCGCCGTCTGGTAGGCCGTCCACTGCGCGTGAAAGCGGGCCACCACGTCGCCGTCCTCGGCGGGTGACGACACTACGAGCCCTGCGGGCAGACGGCAGGCGGCACGCTGGCTACAGGCCAACACGGCGGCGCGGGCCGCCTGCGCGCCCGTGAGCTGCTGCCGCTCTGCCGCCAGACGGCGCCGGTCGGCGAGCAGCACACTGTCATCCAGCGCGAGTAGCAGCTGCCGCTGCGCCACCCGCTGCCCTTCAATCACATGCACCGCGACCACGGTGGCCGGCTCGCTGACCTGCATCGCCCGGTTATGCCCCGTAACCACCACCCGACCCGGCGCCTGCACCACAATGTCGAGCCGTGCCCACCAGGCCCACGCCAGCACCAGCGCGCACAGCAGGCAAATTGCCCACAGCGCCCGTCGGCCGCCCAGGCTGAACGGGGTGGCCAACAGCGCCTCGGCGGCGGGCAGGAACTCGCGGAGTTCGGCCGCGACAACGCGCCGGGACGCGCGCTTGTCAGCGGTCACGCCGCCATCCCGTGAGCGCCGCGCAGCTGCAGCGCCCAGAGCTGCGCATAGCGCCCGCCGCGTCGCAGGAGTTCGGCATGCGCGCCCTGCTCGACCAGCCGGCCGTCTGCCATCACGACAATCTGGTCGGCGCGACACACGGCGCTCAGGCGGTGGGCGATGATCAGCACCGTGCGCCCCCGTGCGAGGTGCAGGAGCCGGCTGGTAAAGGCGGCTTCGGTTTCCACATCCAGCGCGGACGTCGCTTCGTCCAGCACCAGCAGGCGGGGCGCGGTGACCAAGGCCCGGGCCAGGGCCAGCCGCTGCCGTTGGCCGCCGGATAAATCGAGCCCCTGTTCACCGAGCAGCGTGTCGTAGCCCTGTGGCAACTGCAGGATGAACTCGTGTGCACCGGCCAGCCGCGCGGCGAGTTCGATTTGTGCCTGCGCCAGTCCGGGCGCCGCCAGCGCGATATTGGCCGCCACCGAGCGCCTGAACAGTCGGGCGTCCTGCGGCACCACGCCAATCTGCCGGCGCAAGGCCTGCGAGTTGAAATGTGCGAGGTCGGTCTCGTCCAGCAGGATGCGGCCCCGCTGCGGCACATACAGCCGTTGCAGCAGGCTGGCCAGCGTGCTTTTACCGGAACCCGATGCCCCAACCACCCCCAGCACTGTGCCCGGCGCAAGTTCGAGGCTGAGGTCTTCAAGCACATCAGGCCCCTGCGGGCGATAGCGAAAGCTCACCCCCTCAAACCTGATCCGCCCGCCCAGCGTCGGGCTGGCGGCGCTCGCCGACGGCGCTGGCTCGGGCAGGACTTGCAGAATCCCGTCGAGCCGGCGCAAGGACACCCGCAGCTGCTGAAACTCCTGCCAGCACTGGGCCAAGCGCAACACCGGCTGGGTCAGCCGCGCGGCCACCAGATTGAAGCCCACCAGTTCACCTACCGTCAGCCCGCCGGCCATGACCATGCGCGCGCCCAGCCACAGCGTGACCAGAGTGCCCACTTTCTGCAGCAGGCCGCTGAGCTGGGCGAGCAGACTGGCGGCCCGCTGCAGCCGCTGACCGGCGATGGTGGCGGCGACTTGCAGTTCGTCCCAGCGGCGCAGTTCGCTGAGCTCGCAGGCAGCCGCCTTGAGCGTGGCGTAGCCGTTCACGGCCTCCACCAGAAACGACTGGGCATCGGCCTGCCGGTCGTAGCGTGTTTCAAGCAGGGCTCTTAAGGGCGGTGCGCTGAACGCGACCAGACCGGCCTGTGCCAGCAGGGCCACCAGGACCACCGCAGCGAGCGTCGCCTGCCAGGCCAGCAGCAGCGCTAACGCGCCCAGCGCAAAGATCAGGTCCAGGGCCAGCGTTAGCGCCGGGCCGGTGAGGAAGGTCCGCAGCTGCTCAAGCTCCCGCACCGCCGCTACCGTGTCGCCGGTGCGGCGCGTCTGGAACCAGGCGAGCGGCAGGTGAAACAAATGGCGGAGCACTTGGCCGGACCACAGCACGTCCAGGCGCCCTGCGGTGTGCGTCAACAAACTGCTGCGCAAGCCACCCAGCAGCGCCTCGGACACGCAGACCAGCAGCAGGCCCAGACACAGCACGTCGAGGGTGGTCTGTTGTTGATGCACCAGCACCTTGTCGATCACGACCTGAAAAAAGAGCGGCGTCAGCAGGCCAAGTAGCTGCAGGAAAAAACTGGCCCCCAACACGCCGAGCAAGGCCTGCCGATGGGCGAACAGGGCTGGCCAGAACCAGCCCGCGCGCCCGCTGTCGTCGCGCGTGCCCCGCCCCAGCAGCAGGAGCTCGCCGGTCCACGCCGCAAGAAACTCGTCAGCCCGCAGCACCCGCGGGGGCTGACCCGGCGCCTGCACCAGCGCCTCATCACCCCGCCATCCCGCGAGCAGCAGCAAGCGGCCGTCCTGCATGGCCGCCAGCACGGGCAAGGGCAGTTCGGCGAGGGTTGGCGGCGCGCCGCGCAGCGTACGCGCACGCAAGCCGAGTTGACGGGCCACGCTGGCCAGCGTTGCCAGCGTCAGCGGATGCGGTTGGTGGGCCAGTTGCGTGGCCAGCGCATCGGGCGCCAGCGCGATGCCAAGCGCACGCGCCAGCAGCAGGAGGGCCGTAGGCCCGGCATCAGACGAGATGGCAGCAGGCGACATGCGCGTGGCGGTCCTTGTCGTTCAAGAACCACCAGCCTGCCTGTGCCGGCCGGTGCTACGGGGACCGGAGCCGACCGGCTGCCGATGCGCAGGAGGAACTCCCGGTCGCGGCGGGGCTGATGTCCCGCAACGACCGACAGAAAGCCCGGCGGCTACGGGCTACCAGGCGAGCGGCATCCCGAACTCGCGCTCGAAACGGGCGGCAAACTCCATGCGCGTGAAGCGATGATTCTGGGTGCCGGCGTGTTCGATTTTGATCGCGCCCATGAGTGAGGCAATCCGGCCGGTGACCGCCCAGTCCAGACGATTCAGGAGACCGTAGAGCAGGCCCGCACGATAAGCGTCGCCGCAGCCAGTGGGGTCGCGCAGCTGGGCGGGCTTGGCGGCCGGAATATCCAGCGTGCCGTGGCTGCGGTAAAGGATTGAGCCTTCGCCGCCCCGGGTCACCACCAGCGCCTGCACGTGCTGGGCAATTTCGGCCAGCGTCCAGCCGGTGCGCTCCTGCATCAACTCCGACTCGTAGTCGTTCACCGTGACGTAGGTCGCCTGCATGATGAACTGCTTGAGGTCGTCGCCGTTGAACATCGGCAGGCCCTGACCTGGATCGAAAATGAAGGGAATCCCCGCTTCTACAAACTGGCGGGCGTGCTCAATCATGCTCTGCCGGCCGTCCGGGGCCACGATGCCCAGCGTCACGCCCGCGGCGTCGCGCACCTGGTTGAGATGCGCCTGCTCCATCGCGCCGGGATGGAACGCGGTGATCTGGTTGTCGTCGAGATCGGTGGTGATGAAGGCCTGCGCGGTCATGGTGTTCTCGACCACGCGCACGTGCTGGCGATTGATGCCGCAGGTATCCATCCACTGCGCATAGGGCGCGAAATCGATGCCCACCGCGCCCATCGGGATGGGCTCGCCGCCCAGCAGTTTCAGGTTGTAGGCGATATTGCCCGCACAGCCGCCAAATTCGCGGCGCAACTGCGGCACCAGGAAAGACACATTCAGAATGTGGATCTTGTCCGGCAGGATGTGATTCTTGAACTGGTCCTGGAAGACCATGATGTTGTCGAAGGCAAAAGAGCCGCAAATGAGCGCGGACATGGCAAACCTTTCGGTGAGGAGGCAGGGCCAACATGGTGCCCTAGCGGACTAGACGGCGCCACCCGCCGGGCTTCTCCCGCGATGCGGCTAGACCTGCGGCAAGCCGTCGAGCAGCGCGCGCGCTTCGCGCAGAAAGCCCAGCTGCTGCCCTTCTTCGTATTGCGCGTAGACCTGCTGGAGGCGCGCGGCCGCATCGGCGGCGGCCGGGCAGCGCGGCGCGAGACGCACCAGCGAACTTGCGATTCGCAACTGGGCGAGACGGTTGTGCTGCGCTTCGGCGACGCCCCAGGCCTGCCGCAGAATCATCTCCGCCTCCGTCACTTGACCAGCAGCGGCGGCGACCTCACCGCGCAAGCGCTGCACTTCGGCTTCCAGCCAGCGTTCGCTGACGCTGCGCTGGGACAGCACGGGATCGCTGAGCGTGCGCCGCACCTCATCCGGTCGTCCCGCGTGGAGCCACACGTTGGCCTGTACCACCAAAAACAAATGCATGCCGATGGTGGCGCCGCTGGCTCGCCACTGCGCGAGCACGGCTTCCAGATCGGTGATGCCTTCGGCAACGCCGCGCCGTGCCCTGGCCCAGTTGCGCACGACCTGTCCGGCCACTTCGAGGTAGGCAAAGCCACGCTCGCGCGCCAGCTCAATCAAGCGCTCCGCCCAGTGTTCGGCGCTATCGATTTCGGACAGGAAATGCTGGTTCCACATCGCCGCACCGTACGCAAACACGCGGCTGAAAGGGTGGTCGATTGCTTCGGCCCGCGCAACCGCTTGCCAGATTTGGGCCTGCGCCTGCTCGGGATAGCCGAGGAATCCCAGCGCCCAGCCCAGAATGCCCCGGTTCGCGACGTCTGGATCCTGCCCGAACTGCGCCACCAGCCCGGCGTGGGCCGCCGGATCAAACAGGGCAACGGCTTCTTCCATGTAGTGTCGGGCGGCGATGAAATCGCCCGTCCAATAGGCGTTGTTGCCCAGCAGCCGATTGGCTTCCAGCAACAGTGCCGATTCACCCGACTGGCGCGCGAGCTCGATCAGTTGCTGGCCGATACGGGCAGCTTCCTGCATGTCGCCCTGACCCTGCCGGTACTGCCACAGCCCGCGCAGGGCGCGGAATAGCTGCGCGTGGTCACCCACCTGATTACAGAGTTCAGTCGCCCGCGCGTAGGCCGCCTGCACTTCCGGCGCGGCGTAGCTGCGCGCCACCACCGCTGCGGTGCCGAGCGCCAGCTGCAGTTGAAGTTCGCGGCGGTCCATGGCCTCGCCAGACGGCAGCTGGCCCAACAGGCTGAGCGCTTCGCGGTAGAAGTGAATGGCTTCCTCGTTGACGTAGGCCGCCACCGCGCGATCGCCGGCGCGAGTGTAGTAATCGATGGCTTTAAGCCATGCCGCCTGCTCGGGCGGGCTATCCTCGCCTGCCTTGCGCCAGTGGTGAGCAAGCACCGGATACCAGCTTGCCAGATCGTCCGCGTGCGCCTGTTCCAACCAGCCCGCCACCGCCCGATGCAGCGTGCGTCGCTGCGAGAACAGCATGAGGTTATAGGCGGCGTCTTTGATGAGGGTGCTGCGGAAGCGATGCGCGCTGTCGATTTCGGGATTACGGCTGGCACCACCGCGGCCCAGCGCGGGCGTCATGTCGCGCTTGCCCAACGCGTCGAGATGGGCCTCAAGGTCGGCTTCGGCGATCGCCACCGGGTAGATTTCGCGCAGCGCGTGGCGGCTGAAGACCCGACCGATCACGCTGGCAACTTTGAGGGTGAGCTGTTCCGGCGCCGGCAGGCGATCGATGCTGGCCGTCACCACGCCTTCCACGGTGCCCGGCAGTTGCCAGTCGCGAGGCTCACCCGCCTCGGCCGCGATGAAGACTTCACGGCCGCGAACTTCGATAAGGCCGGCCTCGCGCAGGGCCGTGGCCAGGGTTTCGCTGTAATAGGGATTGCCGTCAGCACGCTCGGCAATCAACGCCACCACCGCCGCCGGCAGGTGGTCGACGGCCAGATGTTCGCAAAGCACCCGCTCCACGCCGGCGCGTTCCAGCGGCTGTAACAGCAGGCGCTGGCTGCCGCTGAGTTCCAGAAATTTTTCGATTTCTGGCGCCATAACCGGTCGGCTAGCCAGCGCGAGCAGCACGCTGGGCATGGCCTGCCAGACATGCAGCAGCAGCGCCCAGGAGGCGGAATCAAACCACTGCGCGTCGTGCAGGGCGAGCAGCACGGGCGCGCGCGGGCTTGCGTGCTGCAACAGCCGTGCGATCAGCGCTTGCAGGGCGTCGGCGCGGGCGCGTCCGGTCAATTTGGCGGTGGTCTCGTTGTCGGGCCAGTCGCACGCGAAGACTACCCCCAGCAAGGGCGCCAAGTTGCTTTCCTCGCCCAGGCTGGCGAGCAGCGCATCGGGCACGGCGTCGGAGGCGGGCGTATCACCGCCCAGCAGCCACTCGAGCAGCAGCGGGCGCCACAGGTGATAGGGCGTGTTGCTGTCGATTGCATCCGCCGCGGCAGAAAGCACGGTCAGGCCTTCGCGCGCGGCCTGCGCCGCCAACTCGTCGATGAGCGCAGAACTACCCATGCCCGGCTCGCCCTGCACCAGCACGGCCCGCCGCACGGCGTCGTGACAATCCCGCAGCATGCTCAGCAGTTGGGTCCGCTCGGCGTCGCGGCCGACCAGCCGCCGTCCCGATGCGACCGCGGCGCGCGTGGTCGACAGCCGCCGACCGGGCCGGAACACGGCGACCGGTTCGGTCTTGCCTTTGAGTTTCATGGGTGCCAACGCCACGCAGTCCACGCGCGCACCGGCCGCCTGCGCGGTCGGGGCATCACACAAAATGCCCCCCGCTGCGGCGACCATCAGGCGTGCGGCCAGATTCACCACGTCACCCATCACGGTGTATTCGCGGCGCAGGTCGCTGCCCACGGCGCCACAAAACGCCATGCCGGTGGTCACGCCTACCGAGGAGCGGAAACCCAGTTCGGTCAGGCTGTCTTGCATCATCTGCGCCGCGCGCAGCCCGCGCTCGGGGTCGTCTTCATGTGCCAACGGGGGCAGGCCCAGCACGGCAATCAGCGAGGCGCCTTTATCGTCCACGCTGATTTTGTTGATGCTGCCTTCAAAGCGATATAGCGCGGTTTGCAGGGCGCGCATGGATTCCTGCGCACGCTCAAGTGGCGTTTCGTAGGTGAAATCGGGCAGGTTGATAAACACCACTGTCACCATCCGCAACTCGGCCAGCCAGTCGGACTGGCCGGCGTCCAGCCGGGCGCGAATGGCGCCGGGGATGAAGCGCCGCAGGGCGTCAGCGGTATCGGGACCGGGCTCGATACGGGGCAGCGCGACCGGTGGCGGTGCTTGCAGTTCACGCAGGCGCACCACGCCCTGCCCGAGCACCTCGCCGTCGCCGGCCTGCGCCAGCAGCGCCCAGGCCTCGGGCGAGAGCACCAGATCGCCGGGTACGGCCTGACCGTTGGCGATCCCCACCTGGCTTAAGGGGCTGCCGGCCACCAGCAATTCCCAGCGATTGAAGACGCCGCCCAGCTGCAGCGCTGCAACCTGACCGGCGCCGACCGCCACCTTCAGCGACAAACGCACGTCCTCGCCGACCTCAAAGTCGTTCAGACGGGCCTGAATGCGTTGCGCGACGCTCGCCACCGTCAAGGCCAGCGCCGGCAGTTGCGCCGGATCCTGCGCTGGCCAGAGGGCCAGCAGGGCATCGCCCGCGAATTTGACGGTGTCGCCACCGGCTTCGGAAATGAACTGGATCAGTTCGCCGAAGTAGGTGTTGAGGTAACGGGTGAGGTCTTCTGCCCCCGAGGGGCCGCGTGCCGCGAGGCGCTCGGTCAGCGCGGTAAAGCCGGAAATGTCGGCAAACAGGGCCAGCGCCGGGAAGGCCTCTGCGCTTGGTTCATCCACCGCGGTGAGGCCCGCGTTGAACCGCCGGATCACCAGCGCGGGCACATAGCTGGCGAGCGTCTGCAGGCTGCTGTTAGTCATGCGCGAAGCCTTACTTAAAGCGGGCGCGCCCGCCAGTGTGTTGGCTCATTCGCCAGCCTCGGGCGAGGGGAGATGGCGAGGCCGATCGGCTTCGCTGCGGTTACGGCCGCCTTGCTTGGCCCGGTAAAGCGCGGCATCGGCGCGGGCAAGCAGGTCGGCCGGTGCCTTGTCCTCTTCAAAATTGAGGCTCGCCACGCCCAGACTGATGGTCACCATCCCGGCAGCATTCCGGGGATGGGGTAACTGCTGGGCCATCACCATCAGGCGCAACAGTTCTGCGACCTGCAGGGCACCGTTGAGGTCGGTGTCGGGCAGGATGAGGGCGAACTCCTCGCCGCCGTAGCGAAGCGCGACGTCTTCCGGACGCCGCGCGCTTTCCTTGATCACCCGGCCTATCGTGCGCAAGCAGGCATCGCCCGCCGGATGACCCAGCGCATCGTTGTAGCCCTTGAAATGATCAACATCGAGCATCACCACAGAGAAGCACTGGCGGGAGCGCTGGGCCGTTGCCCACACCCGCTCCAGCGTCTGGTCGAAGGCCCGCCGATTGCCCAGCCCCGTCAGGTGATCCTGCAACATCATCGCTTCGAGTTGCTGATTGGCGGCGGCGAGTTCGCTGGTGCGCACCGCGACCATCTCGGCAAGTTCGCGATTGCGTCCCTCCAGCGCGGCCCGCTGCTGCTGTCGACGCTGGCGGTCTTCGGCAAGCACGCCGTAGCCCAGCATGCCAAGCAGCAGCATCAGCACGCCGGAGATCCATTGCAGAGGGCCCAGCATTGAGCCCAGGGCGGCGCGATTGAGCGCGCCGCTGAGCCTGTAAATGACGGTGGCATCAAGGGCAGGGATAGGGGCCATCAGATAGGTGTCGTCGCCCAGCGTTTCCGCCACCAGACCGCGCGGGCTGGCCCGGGCGAGGATCGGGGCGTACTCGGCGGGAATCTTCTCCCCCTGCCCCGGCATGGCGACGTCTTTCAGCAGCAGATCGCCACCTTTCGTGACCACGTAAAGCGGCAACAGACCGCGACTGCCGACCTGCGACTTCACCACCAGGGCAGAGAAAAGCTCGCTCAACAGCAGGTCGTGGCCCACCGTGCCGGCCCACACGCCGTCCTCAAAATAGGGCACCACCACGCTGACCATCCAGGCGCCAGCCACCGGGTCGAAGGCTGCCTTGGTCCAGCGGGCATCCCCCTGGGGATTTTGCGCCGGGTCGGCGAGCTTGACCCAGTCGGTAGTGCGGTAATCGGTGTCGCGTCCCGCGTTGAACACAAAATTGGGCGCGTCGGGATAAAAAATGACTTCGCCGTTGGTCAAGGGCAGCACCCAGGCGTCGACCAGCCGCTCGCTGAAGCTCGCTTGTCCGAAAAGGTTGGTCAGGCGCCAGGCCCGCAGAAAGTGCTTACGGGTCCGCTCGTCCAGATTAACCGACGCCGGAATCCAGATCCCGGCTTCTTTGCGGGCATCAAACGATCCGCGTCGGCTCCGCCTCACGCCGTCGTCGTTCTCTTCGATCAGCGCCTCCAGCGAACCCGGTTCCAGCGCCAGATCGCTGCCGCTAAACGACATCAAGCCCGCGAGGCGCCGCGCGCTTTCTTGCGCAAAGAGCAGGTCCGCTTCAAGGTGACCCAGAGTTGCCAGCACCGCCTGACTGCTGGCATGAAGTTGCTGCTCTTCCAGAAATCGCGTGAAGATTTTCTGCTGGTAAACCAGCGAAGCCACCATCAGCGCGGCGAGCAACAGCACCACCAGATGCAGACGGCGCGGCACGAGTTCGCTAAACCGGATATTCGCCTTCAATGGCATGCACTGTCCCTAACCACGCGCCCACGATTAACCTGCCAGATTTATGGAATTTAACGACTCGACCGTTGGAATGCCACCGTGAACCGGCCGGCGGACCAGGTCATCTACCGACTCGCCGTATAGCGCAGGGTTCCTGCGCGGCAGCGGCGCTGCCGGGCTTGCTATGAATTCAGCAACGGCGCAAGGAAACGCCCGGTGTAGGACGCCGGGTCGGCCGCCACCTGCTCGGGCGTCCCCACCACCACCAGCCGGCCGCCGCCGGTGCCGCCCTCGGGGCCCAGATCGATGACCCAGTCGGCCGTCTTGATGACGTCCAGATTGTGCTCAATGACCACGATGGTATTGCCGTGGTCACGCAGCCGATGGAGCACTTTCAGCAGTTGTTCGATATCGAAAAAGTGCAGGCCCGTGGTGGGCTCATCGAGGATGTAAAGCGTTTTGCCGGTGTCGCGCTTGGACAGTTCACGGGCGAGTTTCACCCGTTGCGCCTCGCCGCCAGAGAGCGTGGTGGCGTTCTGGCCCAGCCGGATATAGGACAGGCCCACTTCCATCAGCATCCGCAGCTTGGGCGCAATGCTGGGCACGGCGGCGAAAAATTCGTTGGCCTCTTCCACCGTCATATCCAGCACTTCGCTGATGCTGCGCCCCTTGTAGAGGATCTCCAGCGTTTCACGGTTATAGCGCTTGCCTTTGCACACATCGCAGGCCACGTACACATCGGGCAGGAAGTGCATTTCGACCTTGATGACGCCATCGCCCTCGCAGGCCTCGCAGCGGCCGCCCTTGACGTTGAAGCTGAAGCGACCGGGCTGATAGCCGCGAGCCCGCGCTTCGGGCACGGCGGAAAAAAGATCGCGAATTGGTGTGAACAACTGCGTGTAGGTCGCGGGATTGGAGCGTGGCGTGCGGCCAATCGGGCTTTGGTCGATGTCGACCACTTTGTCGAAATGTTCCAGCCCTTCGAAGCGATCAAACGGCGCGGGCTCAAGCCCGGCGCCATTCAACTCACGCGCGGCGAGGTGAAACAGGGTGTCATTCACCAGCGTGGACTTGCCCGAGCCCGACACGCCGGTGACGCACACCATCAGCCCCACCGGAAAGGCCACGTCGACGCCGCGCAGGTTGTTGCCGCGAGCCCCGAAGAGACGGAGTTCGCGCTCGGGATCGGGCTGATGTCGCTGCGCCGGCACCTTGATGCCGCGGCGGCGCGACAGATACTGCCCGGTGAGTGACTCCGGATGGGCAGCGACTTCGGCCGGCGTGCCCTGCGCCACCACGCGCCCGCCGTGGACCCCGGCGCCGGGACCGATATCGACCACATGGTCGGCGGTCAGGATGGCGTCTTCGTCGTGCTCGACGACGATCACGGTGTTACCCAGATCGCGCAGGTGACGCAGCGTGCCAAGCAAGCGTTCGTTATCGCGCTGATGAAGACCGATAGAGGGCTCGTCCAGCACGTACATCACGCCCACCAGCCCGGCGCCAATCTGGCTCGCCAGGCGAATGCGCTGCGCCTCGCCCCCCGAGAGCGTGTCGGCGCTGCGGTCCAGCGCGAGGTAATCCAGACCCACATTGACCAGAAACTGAAGCCGCAGATTCACTTCCTTGACGATGCGCGCGGCAATTTCGCCCCGGCTGCCATCGAGTGTCAGTCCGCTGAAAAACGCCTGCGCGCCGGCAATTGGCAGGCGCGTGAGTTCGTACAGCGGGCGTCCGCCCACGAACACGTGGCGCGCCGCGCGATTAAGCCGCGAGCCTTTGCATTCCGGGCAGGGGCTGTTGCTCTGGAACTTGGCCAGCTCCTCGCGGACCACGCTGGAGTCGGTTTCGCGATAGCGCCGTTCCATGTTGGGCAGCACGCCCTCGAACGGATGCTTGCGCGTGTAGCTGCGCCCGCCGGAGCTTAAATAAACGAAGGGCAGTTCCTCGTTGCCGCTGCCGTGCAGAATGGCTTTGCGGGTCGCTGCCGGCAGGTCCTGATACGGGGTATCGATCTCGAACTTGTAATGCTTGGCCAGCGCCGTGATGAGCTGGAAGTAGTAGGCATTGCGTCGATCCCAGCCGTGGATGGCGCCGGCCGGGAGCGACAAGGAGGGACGGCTGACCACCCGCTCCGGATCAAAGAACTGGATGATGCCCAAGCCGTCGCAGCGGGTGCAGGCGCCACTGGGATTGTTGAAGGAAAAGAGGCGCGGCTCTAACTCGTTGATGCTGTAACCGCAACGCGGACAGGCAAAGCGCGAGGAAAACAGCAATTCAGCGCGTCCAGGTTCATCAATGAACTGGACGCGCGCCACGCCTTCGCCGAGCTTCAGCGCCATTTCGAACGATTCAGCAAGCCGGCTTTGCAAGTCGCCGCCGATCTTCAGGCGGTCAACCACCACATCAATGTCGTGTTTCTTGTTGAGTTCCAGCGTCGGCGGATCGTCGAGCATGACCACTTCGCCGTCGACCATCGCGCGCACGAAGCCCTGTTGTGCCAACTGCTGGAACAGTCCCTGATGCTCGCCCTTGCGGGCTTTCACCACCGGCGCCAGCACCATTACGCGGGTACCTTCGGGCAGCGCCAGCACCTGATCCACCATTTGGGACACGGCTTGCGCGGCGAGTACTTCGTCGTGGTCAGGGCAGCGCGGTTCACCAACGCGCGCGAACAGCAGGCGCAGGTAGTCGTAAATCTCGGTGATGGTGCCGACGGTGGACCGCGGGTTGTGCGAAGTCGATTTCTGCTCGATGGAAATCGCCGGTGAGAGCCCTTCGATGTGGTCGATGTCGGGCTTTTCCATGACCGACAGGAACTGCCGGGCGTAGGCCGACAAGGACTCCACGTAGCGTCGCTGTCCTTCGGCATAGATGGTATCGAAGGCGAGCGAAGACTTGCCCGAGCCCGACAGCCCCGTGATCACAATCAGTTTGTCGCGCGGGAGGTCGAGGTCGACGTTTTTCAGATTGTGGGTGCGCGCGCCGCGCAGGCGGATGTGATCCATAGGACGGCGGGGAATTCTCGCTGGCTTGCGGAAAGGTCGAACGGCTAATATACGGGGATTCCCCGCGCACCGGCAAAACGAATTTATCTGTGAATAGAGCCGACCCGATGACCCGCACCGAATTGCGGACGGCCCTCGCGCTGGCGGCGGTTTTCTTCATGCGCATGCTTGGCCTGTTCATGGTGGTTCCGGTGCTGGGACGCTATGTCCGGGAGTTCGAGGGCGCCACCCCGCAGCTCATCGGGCTCGCGCTGGGGGTTTACGGCCTGACGCAGGCCAGCCTGCAAATTCCCTTTGGCCTGTGGTCGGACCGCATCGGGCGCAAACCGGTCATCACAGCCGGCCTGCTGGTGTTCGTCGTCGGCAGCGCGCTGGCCGCGCTGGCGGCAGCCTCCTCGCAAATCTGGGGCGTGATTGCCGGCCGTGCCGTTCAGGGCGCGGGCGCGGTCTCCGGCGCCACGCTCGCGCTGGCCGCCGACCTCACCCGCCCCGAACAACGCACCAAGACCATGGCCGTCATCGGCATCTGCATTGGACTCGCCTTCTCGGTCGCCTTTGTGCTGGGCCCGGTGCTGGACGCGCGGGTGGGTCTGGCCGGCGTCTTCATCGCCAGCGGCACGCTGGGTCTGGCGGCGCTGGGGCTGCTGTGGGCGCTGGTCCCCGACCCGTCGCCGCAGGCGGCCAGCAGCGACGCGGGCACCGCTGCTGTGCCATCGGCTGACTCGCGCAGCGAACTGTTGCGCCTTCAATTGGGCGTGCTCTGTCTGCACATGAGCCTGACCGCGAGCTTTGTGTCGATTCCGGTGGTGCTGAGTGAGGAGCTTGCCCTGCCGGTCGCTCAGGACTGGCAGATTTACCTACCAGCCCTGCTGCGTTCCATGCTCGGGATGGGGCCCCTGATAGGGTTGGCACGGCGCCCGGGCTGGGGTGAGCGGGTGTTTTCGGCGGCTATTCTCTGTCTGGTGCTGGCCGAACTGCTGCTCTGGCAGGTGCCGGCCCGGCTGCTGCCGCTGGGCTGCGCCCTGACGTTGTTCTTTGTGGGCTTCAATTTTCTGGAAGCCTCCCTGCCCAGCAGGATCTCCCGCGCTGCCCCCGTCGCCCGGAAAGGGGCTGCGCTCGGGACCTACTCGTCGGGCCAGTTTATCGGGATGTTTCTGGGCGGTGCCCTGGGCGGTCTGGTCGCGACCCATGCCGGCTCACGGGGCGTGTTCGCCGCGGTGGCCCTGCTGTGTACCGGCTGGCTGATGCTCAGCTTGCGGCGCCGCGCCGACGACCTGACGACGCCCGCAAAGGCCTGAGCCGCGCAGGGCTCGGTCCCCAAGGTCACGCTTAAC
>JALRCR010000400.1 GCA_023257255.1 Gammaproteobacteria bacterium
GCCTTGGTCACGCCCGGAATGTTGCCTTCAAAGGCAAGTTCACGGATCTTGGCGCGGCCCAGACCAAATTGACGGAAAGTGCCACGCGGACGACCGGTGATTTCGCAACGGTTGCGCTGGCGGGTGGGGTTGGCATTGCGAGGAAGCTTTTGCAGAGCCAGACGGGCAGCTGCACGCTCTTCGTCGCTGCGCTTGGCGTCGTTGGCGACCGCCTTCAGTTCGGCATATTTCTTGGCGAACTTGGCGACCAGTTTTTCACGCTTGAGCTCGCGCTGAATCAAAGCTACTTTAGCCACGTGGCACCTCAGTTCTTGAAGGGGAAACGGAAAGCGGCGAGCAGTGCCTTGCACTCGTCGTCGGTCTTGGCCGTTGTGGTGATGCTGATGTTCAGGCCACGCAGAGCGTCAACCTTGTCGTACTCGATCTCGGGGAAGATGATTTGCTCTTTCACACCGATGTTGTAGTTGCCACGACCATCGAAAGCACGACCGGAGATACCACGGAAGTCACGCACACGGGGCAGCGCCACGGTGACGAAACGGTCGAGGAATTCGTACATCTGGACGCCACGCAGGGTCACCATGCAACCAATGGCCTGGCCTTCGCGGATCTTGAAACCGGCGATGGCTTTCTTGGCCTTGGTCACCACAGGCTTCTGGCCGGCGATCTTGGTCAGGTCGCCCACGGCGTTGTCCATGACCTTCTTGTCGGCAACAGCTTCGCTC
>JALRCR010000401.1 GCA_023257255.1 Gammaproteobacteria bacterium
ATGATCCAGCAGACCATGAATGGCTTTGGCCAGAGGATCATCTTCGTTTTGAGTAATCGCATAAGCAGAAAAGCCCATTTTCTCTGCCTGCTCCTCGCGCACCGTATCGCGCCCTGCATCCACGATGCGCGCGGGGATACCAACTGCGGTAGCGCCCGCCGGAATATCCCGCACCACCACCGCATTGGAACCGACTTTTGCGCCCTCACCCAGCGTAATCGGCCCGAGCACCTTCGCGCCAGCACCGATCACGACACCGCGCAATAGTGTGGGGTGACGCTTACCCTTGTTCCACGAGGTGCCACCAAGCGTGACACCGTGATACAACGTGCAACCGTCGCCAATCACTGCCGTCTCGCCAATCACCACGCCCATGCCGTGATCAATAAACACCCGGCGACCCACCGTGGCACCGGGATGAATTTCAATCCCTGTTGCCCAGCGCACCAGATGCGCCAGAAAGCGCGCCAGCCAGCGAAAACGTGCCTGCCACAACCAGTGAGCCACCCGGTGCAGCGTGAGCGCATGCAGACCCGGGTAGCAGGTCAACACCTCCCATATCGAGCGAGCGGCAGGATCACGCTCAAAAACACAGGCAATATCTTCACGCAAGCGAGTCAGCATAACGGTTCATTCCTTCTCATTTTTTAATGATGCAACGCTCGTGCACGCATTATTTCTCCAATGCCGCAAGCAAGCCACGCAATATATTCACTTCTTCTTTT
>JALRCR010000402.1 GCA_023257255.1 Gammaproteobacteria bacterium
GAGCGAGGTGATTCGCGTGTTGAATTGAATATCCTTGCGCAGATCAAACCGGTCGGCGACATGATTGAGATACCGCAGGATTTCTGGCTGCCCAGCGAAACGCTCGGTCCATCGCCATTCCTGCTGCAGCGATTCAGAAAAAGAGTACGAATAGTGAATGCTCTCGATATCGCACCGTGCCCCCGGGTAGCGGTTCCAGTACCACGTGCCACCCACATCACCAGCGATATCAAAAACGCGGGCCGAGACGCCCATTTGATCGCGCAGCCGGTGCAATGCATACAGCCCGGCAAAGCCTGCGCCGATGACAATCGTATTAAATGCTTCTGCCTCTGCTGAGCCGGTAGTCGGGGTGCTTGTTTTTACATTCAACATGAATCCTCCTTGGCGAAAGCAAGTAACAATGCCGATTCATCGCTATTCACAGCGCTCTGTTTTCGTTTGATCTCGTGAGTCCGCTTCCCCCGGGAGGAGTGTTCCCGGGGAGATTTTTCCAAGCGGATTCACGGTTTCGTGGCGTATCACCAGCGCCGACTTTTTAAATCAGGTTTTCTTGGCGCGCGGATGTGCCGTATCGTAGATTTTTGCCAGATGCTGAAAATCCAGATGGGTGTAAATCTGCGTAGCGGCGATGCTGGCGTGGCCGAGCATATCCTGTACGGCGCGCAAGTCGCCTGAAGATTGCAGCACGTGCGAGGCAAACGAATGGCGCAACATGTGCGG
>JALRCR010000403.1 GCA_023257255.1 Gammaproteobacteria bacterium
TCGCGCAGTCCTTTTTTAAATAAATTGTTTAGGAAATCAAAATGTCATTTGACAAAGACGCATTTTTGACCGCGCTCGACAGCATGACGGTCTTGGAACTCAACGACTTGGTGAAAGCCATCGAAGAGAAATTTGGCGTGAGCGCAGCAGCCATGGCAGCACCCGCTGCTGGTGGTGGCGGTGGTGGCGCAGCTGCTGCTGAAGAGCAAACTGAATTCAACGTCATCTTGACCGACGCTGGCGCTAACAAAGTGTCCGTCATCAAGGCCGTGCGTGAAATCACTGGCTTGGGCTTGAAAGAAGCCAAAGACATGGTTGACGGCGCACCCAAGGCTGTGAAAGAAGGCGCTTCTAAAGCTGACGCTGAAGCTGCTAAGAAAAAGCTGGAAGAAGCCGGCGCCAAAGTCGAACTCAAGTAATTCGATTTGTGTCCAAGGCTGGAGCGTCCTGCAAGGGCCTCCAGCCTTTGGTGCTTACAGAGCACAGCCAAAAAATAGCGTCAACGTTATTTTTTTGAGTGTTCTCTGACCCGACTGCAGAGACGCCTTGGTTCGGGCTGCGTGCAATGCGCAGCCGTCCGCCAACGCTGGTAGAGGCCAGCGGCCAAGCCCGCCTTGTGAACAACGCGTTGTTCAAAGAGGTACACAGTCGCCGAAAGATCAAGACCCGGAGATCTCATGGCCTATTCATTTACCGAACGCAAACGCATTCGCAAAAGTTTT
>JALRCR010000404.1 GCA_023257255.1 Gammaproteobacteria bacterium
ACCGCTACTAAGCCGGAAGCGTCGCTACCAATTCAAAAAGCGGACGGGCAACCGTCCGCCTTTTTCTTTTAGCCACCCTTCCGCACCACCGTGTCGCGCTGCGCCCACGCGGGGTCGGGCTGCGGGAAGTCTAGGTTGTAGTGCAAGCCCCGGCTCTCCGGCCGCAGGAGCGCGCAGTTCACAATCAGCTCCGCGACCGTGGCGATGTTGCGCAGCTCCAACAGGTCGCTGGTGACGGTGAAGTCCCAGTAGTATTGCTGGATTTCCTCCTGGAGCAGCGCGATGCGGGCCTTGGCGCGCTGAAGGCGCTTGGTCGTCCGCACGATGCCCACGTAGTCCCACATGAGCCGGCGGATTTCGTCCCAGTTGTGCGAGACGACGACGAGTTCGTCGGCGTTCTGCGCCTTGCCGGACTGCCAGGGCGGGATGTCCACCTCGGCTTGGGACGAAGGATTTTCCAATACTCGCCGCGCGGCGCGGTGCGCGCACACCAGGGCTTCCAAGAGTGAATTGCTCGCGAGGCGGTTCGCCCCGTGCAGCCCCGTGCAGGCCACTTCGCCCACCGCGTAAAGCCCGGCGATGTCCGTGACGCCGTTCACGTCCGTCACGACGCCACCGCACTGGTAGTGCGCTGCGGGCACGACGGGAATGGGTTCCTTGGTCATGTCCACGCCCAGCCGCAGCAGGCGTTCGTAGATGGTCGGGAAGTGCGAGATGATGAA
>JALRCR010000405.1:0-261 GCA_023257255.1 Gammaproteobacteria bacterium
CTGCTCGAGGCCGTGGTGTTCGGCGCCCGCGCCGGCGAGGCCTCCGCGGCCTACGCCCAGGACGCTCCGGCGCCCAAGGTGCCGGGCAACGCCGCCCAGGAGACGCAGGACCGCATCGAGGGCCTGCTCGCCCGCGAGCACGGCCCGCGCCAGGGCGAGATCCGCGACGAGCTCGCCACCGTGATGCAGGAGAAGGTCGGCGTGTTCCGCTCGGATGGCCCGCTGCGAGAGGCCAAGGCCAAGGTGGACGAGCTGAAGGCG
>JALRCR010000405.1:271-721 GCA_023257255.1 Gammaproteobacteria bacterium
GTGGTGGTGGACGACAAGGGCAAGACCTTCAACACCGACCTCATCCACACCATCGAGACGGGCTACCTGCTCGACCTCGCCGACTGCATGGTGACCGGCGCCATCGCCCGCCACGAGAGCCGGGGCGCGCACTCGCGCACCGACTTCCCGGACCGTGACGACGAGAACTGGATGAAGCACACGCTGGCGTACCTGGACGACGGCGAGATCCGCCTCGACTACTCGCCCGTGACCATGACCAAGTACGAGCCCCAGGTGAGGTCCTACTGATGGCTTCCACCACGTTCCGCGTCTTCCGCTACCAGCCGGACTCGGGCGACCTCGAGTCGTACCACCAGGACTTCAACCTCGACCACGAGGAGAAGACCACGGTGCTGGACGCGCTGCTGCGCATCCAGAACGAGCAGGACGGCACGCTGGCCGTGCGCTACTCGTGCCGCTCGGCCATCT
>JALRCR010000406.1 GCA_023257255.1 Gammaproteobacteria bacterium
GTGAAGTCGACCGGCTCCTTGGGCCAACGAGCGGTGTGGCACGACAGGCCCTTGAAACTCTCGACGCCCGGGATCGCGGGCATGGTGGGGGCCGACAGGGGGCCGATCGCCGTCACGAGAAAGCGTGCCGTGTGCGTGCTGCCGTCGTGCAGCGTGATCTGCCAGTCGCGGCTTTCCTCCCGCCAGTGGGCGGCGCTCACGCGGGCGTTGAACTGGATGTCGCGGCGCAGGTCGAACTTGTCGGCGACATGGTTCAGATAGCGCAGGGTTTCCGGCTGGCCGGCGAAATGCTCGCTCCAGTCCCATTCCTTCAGCAGCTCCGGGGAGAAGGAGTAGCCGTAGGAATAGCTTTCCGAATCGAAGCGCGCGCCGGGATAGCGGTTCCAGTACCAGGTGCCGCCGACGCCGGTGCCGTCCTCGAACACGCGCACGCTGAGTCCCGCCTTGCGCAGTGTGTGGAGCTGGTAGAGGCCGGAGATGCCGGCGCCGATGACGATTGCGTCGTAGGTCATCCGGCCAGTCTAGCAGAGCAGACGCTGCACGACCTCGAGCTGGATGTGCGCGGCTTCGACCATTTCGGCAATCGGAACGCTTTCGTTGGCGGCGTGACCCTGCACGCCCGAGCCCGGGCCGAAGTTGATGATCTCGATCTTGTCGTCGGCGTAGTAGCGGCCGTCGCTCACGCCGGTGGCGTTGAGGAACTTCACCGCACGGCCGGT
>JALRCR010000407.1 GCA_023257255.1 Gammaproteobacteria bacterium
AGTAGGCGATCACGCCGCGCTCGCGCTGCGCCGGCGTGAAGCGCGCCAGCGCATTGAAGGCGCCCCGGAACTTGAACGCGCCCATGCGCTGGAAGTTCTCGGCCTTGAAGAAGACCTGCGCACCGGTCAACGCGTCGGCGGTGCGCGAGGTCAGCACCGGCGTGCGGTGCGCGTGGCCGAGCAGTCGCTGGGCGGCTGCACGCACATCATCGAATGTAGGCAGCACCCGCGACATGCGACTGAACGATCAGCAAGCGCCCCTCAACGGGCGACGACGCGAACCATCTCGAGGCACTTGTTGGAGTAGCCCCACTCGTTGTCGTACCTTGTCTTCGGTGTAACCCAACACGCCCTTGAGCGCGCCCTGACTCTGGGCCTTCATCTCGGCGCAGATCTCTTTGTAGTCGGCTTCCTTGACCAGCTCCACCGTCAGGTCCACCACCGACACGTCAGAGGTGGGCACACGGAAGGACATGCCGGTGAGCTTTTTGTTGAGTTCAGGGATCACCACGCCCACCGCCTTGGCTGCCCCGGTGGAGCTGGGAATGATGTTTTCCAGAATGCCGCGGCCCCCGCGCCAGTCCTTGTTGGACGGACCGTCGACGGTTTTCTGGGTGGCGGTGGCGGCGTGCACCGTGGTCATCAGGCCGCGCTTGATGCCCCACTTGTCGTGCAGCACCTTGGCCACGGGGGCCAGACAGTTGGTGGTGCACGACGC
>JALRCR010000408.1 GCA_023257255.1 Gammaproteobacteria bacterium
TAATTACGACATCAAATTTTTTAATTGTCATTCGTCAATCTTCGAAGGGCGACGGTAATTGAACCACTATGCTGTCACCGTTAATTTATAGACTCAGGTTTTGCAGAAGACTGGCTAAATTTCTAGAGCCCTCTAATTATTAGATAAGTTCAATTTATTTTGTGTCCATTGCTGGGGTGTTTTATGGACGATGAGCAATTTCCAGTTTCGCATAGCGAGGAAGTCTGGCGCAGGCTGCTCACCCCCGAACAATATGCAATAATGAGGGGGCATGGAACAGAGCCCGCTGGCAGTTGTGCGTTAAATCATGAGAAGCGCCCTGGGGCATTTCTTTGCGTAGGATGCGACCAGCTGCTTTTCCGTTCTGAAGACAAGTTTGAGAGCGGCACCGGTTGGCCGAGTTTTTTTTCTCCGGAACCGGGCTCCTTAGGCGTTAAGGAGGATCGTCGGTATGGAATGGTTCGTACAGAGGTGCATTGTGGGCAGTGCGGCTCTCATCTGGGGCATGTATTTCCCGATGGCCCGCCGCCGACAGGGTTACGCTATTGCATCAATGGCCTGTGTTTGAAATTTGTTGCTCAATGATCTGGATCGGGCTCTATTTGTCCGGCCAATCGATCTATTGGCAGATGCGTGCGACGGCAGGCTGCGACAAATTTTTTTTTGCGCATTAAATCCTTAATCTTCCTGCCCGGACCCTAGGTGCACGGGTAG
>JALRCR010000409.1 GCA_023257255.1 Gammaproteobacteria bacterium
GGAGAGAAGGCGTTGAGGGCCTCCTGCCGGTCGAGCACGAGCACCTGCACCGCGCCGCGGCGCTCGCGCTGCACGGCCACTAGGCGGCGACGGCGCCCTCGAGGAACGACACCATGTCGTCCACCGGGGCCCCGGGGGTGTAGACGGCCGCCACTCCGAGCGCGCGAAGCTCCTCCGCGTCATCGGCCGGGATGGTGCCGCCCACGATCACCAGCACGTCGTCCGCGCCCTCGGCTGCGAGCAGCTCCATCACGCGCGGCACGAGGGTCATGTGCGCGCCGGAGAGGATCGACAGCCCCACGGCGTCGGCGTCCTCCTGCACCACCGTGGCCGCGATCTGCTCGGGCGTCTGGTGCAGGCCGGTGTAGATGACCTCCATCCCCGCGTCGCGCAGCGAGCGGGCGACGATCTTGGCCCCGCGGTCGTGGCCGTCGAGGCCGGGCTTGGCGATGACTACTCGGATCGGGCGTCCCATGGCGCGCGCAGGATACCTACTGCGGGGGCACCTCGGTCATCGCCGTGATGCCCGCGCCGGGATCCGACCACGCGGTGGTGCAGGTACGGCCCTCGAGGCACTTGGTGATCGCGCCCTCGGCCCGGGTGCTGCTGATCGTGCCCTGCCCCACCCAGAGGGTGTTGTCGGACACCGCAGCGAGGGCCGTGACCGGCGCTGCCGAGGGGTCGCCCGGCTGCGGGTCGGCCACCGGCGCGGGC
>JALRCR010000040.1 GCA_023257255.1 Gammaproteobacteria bacterium
GTCCACCTTGACCGCAAGATCGCCGAGAAGCGTATTTTCCCGGCCGTGAACATCAACCGCTCCGGTACCCGCCGCGAAGAATTGCTGACCCATCCCGACGAACTGCGGAAGATGTGGATCCTCCGCAAACTGCTCCATCCCATGGAAGAAATTGCCGCGATGGAATTCTTGCTCGAGCGCCTCAAGGCGACCAAGAACAACGGCGATTTCTTCGACTCGATGAAGCGATAGACCGTTTAGAACTCGGCTGGCCGCGCCCTGCGGTAAGCCGAGTGACGGGCCTTAGCCCGGCGGCCATCCAAAAGCGCGCCCGGCCAGCACGTGTACGTGCAGGTGAAAGACAGTCTGACCCGCCTCCGCGCCATTGTTTACCGCCAAGCGAAAGGCGTGGCCAAAGCCCGCGTTTCTCGCAACCGTGCCCGCCGCCAACAGCAAATGACCCAGCAACTGGGCGTCGTCGACAGACGCATCACCTACCTTCGGTAACGGCTTCCGCGGAACCACCAGCGCATGGAACGGCGCCTGCGGATTGATGTCGTTAAAGGCGATGCAGTGCTCATCCTCGTAGATGATCTGCGCCGGAATCTCGCGCTCGATGATGCGCGTGAACAACGTTTTTTCGCTCATGTGTCCGCTCCCGCTTGAGGATTCAGTCCAAACCCGCCCTAGCGCGGTCGACGCGGCAGGAATTCTGCACGCCGGGTACCGTGAACAATGTCGCCGAGATGCGTGCCGTACGCTTCGCGGCGACGGTCCTCAAAGAACAGGCGCAAGGTCTCGGTGATGGTGGGAAACGCGAGTTCCTCCCAGGGAATCTGGTCTTCCCTGAATAACTCACATTCCAGACTTTCTGTGCCCGGTCCGAAGTCGAGGTCAAGCAGTCGCGACCTGAACATCATGTACACCTGATTGGTGTGAGGGATGTTCATCACGGTATACAGTCCAAGGATTTCAACCCGCGCGTTTGCTTCTTCCAGCGTCTCGCGCTCGGCTGCCTCTGGCGTGGTTTCGCCGTTTTCCATGAAGCCTGCCGGCAAGGTCCAGTAGCCGTAACGCGGCGGAATAGCCCGCTTGCAGAGCAGGATTCGGTCCTCCCAGACCGGGATAGAGCCCACCACGAGTTTCGGGTTCTGGTAGTGAATTTCGTTGCATTCACCGCAAACGTGACGTGGCCGATTGTCACCATCAGGGACCTGCCACACGATGGATCCCGACCCGCATTGACTACAGAACTTCATGGTGTCACCCGGTTTGGCTGTTCAAGCGCTGCTGCGATGGTCGGCCACACGGCATCCAGCATCAGCGGCTGTGCTGCTGCTGTGGGATGCAGGCCGTCCGCTTGCAGCAACGCGGGGTTTAGCGCGACTTCTTGCAGGAAAAACGCCGTCAATAATACACGCTCAAACTGCCCGGACAGTTCGGCAAATGTCTCCGCAAATCCGTTTGCATAGGCGGGACCGTAATTAGGGGGAATCCGCATCGGAATGAGCACAGCGACGGCGCCGCTGTCTGCCACGGCTTTCAGCATGCGTGCGAGGTTGTCTTTCATCTCTGGTAGCGGCAATCCGCGCAGACCGTCGTTGGCCCCGAGTTCCAGAATCACCACATCGGGTTGGTGTTCGCGTAACAATGACGGTAAGCGAGCGACGCCGCCGGCGGTGGTCTCGCCGCTGACGCTGGCATTGATGACCTGTGCGTCCCCCTCTCCCTGACCGAGCCGTGCCTGGAGGAGGTCGGGCCAGGACTGGCCGCGCGCAAGACCATAGCCGGCGCTGAGGCTGTCACCGAACACCAGAATTACTTTGGACGCCGAGGCTGTCACAGGCAACAAGGTGCCCACGAGCAGGACCATGAAAAACGCCGTTCTTATCGCTGAAAACCTGAGCAAAACCTTCTCCGGACCGGCGGGCAGTTTGACCGTGCTGGATGATATCAACTTCACGATCGCGCGCGGCGAAACGGTTGCCATCATCGGCGCTTCGGGGTCGGGCAAGTCAACGCTCCTCGGGCTGATGGCCGGGCTTGAAGTGCCCAGTCATGGACGCTGCCTGCTGAACGGTCAGGACCTTAGCCTGTTGGATGAGGACGGTCGTGCCGCAGTCAGGCGCGATTCGGTGGGCTTCGTGTTCCAGCAGTTTCACCTGCTTCCGGCTTTTACTGCGCTGGAAAACGTCATGCTCCCGTTGGAGTTGGCGGGACGTCCCGGCGCGCGGGAGACCGCCCAGCGCATCCTGCAATCTGTGGGACTCGGCGAGCGCTTGATGCACTATCCGCGGCAGTTGTCCGGCGGCGAACAACAGCGCGTAGCGCTCGCCCGTGCCTACTGCGGCGCGCCCGCCATCCTGATGGCCGATGAACCGACCGGCAATCTGGATGCGGCGACGGCAACGCAGATCGTTGACCTGCTGTTTGAACTCAACGAGCGCAACGCCACAACCCTGATGCTGGTGACCCATGATGAGCGTCTGGCGGCCCGTTGCGCGCGACGCATCCGGCTCGATGCCGGTCGCCTGCTCAATGAGTAAGCCCGCCGCAGCCAGCGTGCTTGCCCTCGCGTGGCGATTTTTTCGTCGCGACCTGCGGAGCCCCCAATTTCTGCTCATCGGCCTGGCGGTTCTGGTCGCTGTAACCGGCGTCACTGCGGTTAGCAGCTTCACCGCGCGCGTGCGACTCGCGCTTGAAGCCCAGTCGCATGTGTTGCTGGCAGCCGATCTGGCTGTGTTTTCCAGTCAACCGATTGCGCCGTTGCTCCGCCAGCAGGCAGCCGCTGCGGGGCTGACGAGCAGCGAACATCTCAGTATGAGAACCATGCTGAGCGCCGGAGAGCGGATGCAGCTCACCGAACTTAAAGCGGTCGGTACGGGATACCCCTTGCGCGGCTCACTCACCGTCCGCAATGCGCTTGCGGGACCAGACAACACGACGCGCGAGATTCCTGCCGCCGGGGAACTATGGGTAGATGCCCGCCTGCTGCGACTGCTTGACGTTGACTTGGGCCAGCAGGTGCTGCTGGGCGCGGCGACTTTCAGCATCACCCGCATCCTCACGCTGGAACCCGACCGCGCGGGCGAGTTTTTTGCCATTGCCCCGCGCGTCATGATGAATCTGGCGGACGTCCCTGCAACCGGTTTGGTCGCTCCCGGCAGCCGCGTGCAATACGCCCTGTTGTTGGCCGGAGAGCGCGCGGCGCTGGCCCGCTTCAAGGCCAGAGCCACACTGGATGCGCACGCGCGACTCGTGGCCCCAAGCGAGGCACGGCCCGAAGTACGCGCCGCGCTTACCCACGCCGAACAATTTCTGGGGCTCGCGGCCTTGACCTCCACCGCGCTGGCCGGCATCGCTATCCTGCTTGCTGCTCGCAATTACGCCAGCGCCCGGGTCGATGCCGTCGCGTTGCTGCGAACCTTTGGCGCCAATCGCCAGCAGATTGCGCTGCTGGTACTGGGCGAACTGAGCCTGCTAGGTCTGGTGGCCTCGCTACTCGGCACAGCGCTTGGACTTGGCTTGCAGGAGATCCTGGCAAGCCTGTTGCGCGAACTTAGCAACACGGCACTGCCGCTCCCGCCGTGGCAGAGCGCGGCCCGGGGGTTTTCCGCCGGTGCCATTGCGGTAATCGGTTTCGGGCTCGCGCCCCTGCTCGCGCTTCGTCAGGTGCCGCCGGCGCGGATTCTGCGACAGGACCTGCAGGTGCCGGGCGTGCGCCCCGTGGCAACGCTCCTCTACGCGCTGGGCGCGCTCGCTCTGTTGGCCCCCTGGGACAGCGGCGACTGGCGGCTTACCGCCTGGCTGGTGCTGGGTTTCGCCGGGGTGCTCATCGCACTCGCTGGCGCAGGTTTCGGACTGGTAACCCTGCTTGGCGCCTCGCGGGGGCAAGCCGGTGTCGCCTGGCGCGCCGGACTCGCCAGCCTCGCGCGGCGGCGGCGGCAAAGCATCACCCAGATTGCCGCGCTGGGGCTGGGCATCATGGCCTTGCTGCTGCTCGGGCTCTTGCGCACAGATCTGATGGTGCGCTGGCAGGACAGCCTGCCGCCTGATGCCCCGGATCAGTTCCTGATCAACATTCAAGACACGCAACGCGCAGATCTGCAGAAATTCTTCGCCGCGCGCGGCCTTGCGGGCACTGCGCTGTTCCCCATGGTTCGCGGACGCCTGCTTGCCATCGGCGCGCGCGAAGTGCGGGTGGAAGATTACGAGGACCCGCGCGCTAAACGGCTGGTGGATCGGGAATTCAACCTGTCTGCCGGCGCGACCCTCAAGGCCGATAATCGCGTCGTCGACGGTGAGTTCTGGTCCGCCACCAATCCCTCGCCTCAGTTCTCTGTAGAGGTGGAATTGGCGCAACGGCTAGGCATCAAGCTGGGCGACCGGTTGCGCTTCGCCATTGCCGATCAGACCATCGAAGCGCCCGTCACCAGCCTGCGCAAAGTGAGCTGGGACTCGATGCAGGTCAATTTCTTCGTCATCGCAACGCCGGCGCTGCTGGCGAACCAGCCGGCCACCTTCATTACAAGTTTCCGCCAGCCCGCCGGGCAGCTGGCCTTGCTCCATGATTTGATGAGCGCCTTTCCCAACCTCACCGTGATCGATGTCGGCGCCCTGCTGACCCAAATCAGAAGCATCATGACGCGCGTGGCTGAGGCCGTGCAGTTCGTTTTTCTTTTCACGCTAGCCGCGGGCGTGGTGGTGCTGCTGGCCGCGATGCAGGCGACGCAGGCCGAGCGTCTCTACGATGCCGTGCTGATGAAAACGCTGGGCGCTTCGCGGGCGCTCATCGCCGGCACGGTCGCGGTCGAGTTTGCCGCGATCGGGCTTTGCGCCGGTCTGGTCGGCGGTGCCGGCGCCTGGGGCGGTGGCTGGTTGATTGCCCATCAGGTGTTGCGCATTGACTATGCGTTTCAGCCCTTGGTCATGGCCAGCGGAATTGCGCTGGGCGTTCTGGCGATTGTCGGCGTCGGCGCGTACGCCGTCCTGCGTGCACTGCGCGAACCGGTGGCCAGCGCGCTGCGCAAGCACTAATCCGGGCTACGCAGGTCGTCCTCGGCGCGCCAGGGCGGGTTACAAATGGCGAGAAACTGCAGGACTTCATCGCTGCGATTTTCGATCCACTGCTCGGCCTGCGCCGGGATGAGGGCGGTGTCGCCGGGCCGCAGGCGGGTTATCTGCTCATCCACGTGCAGATCGCCCTCGCCTTTGAGAATGAAATAGACTTCCGCCTGCGCCAGACGATGGCGATAGGTCGCGGCATTGACCGCCACCTCGGCCAGCGCCAATGAATAATCGAGCTCACAATCTCCATGTGCGGGATGCAGCAGTTCCCGGATAAGGCATCCGTCGTTGGCGATAAAGCCCGCAATTTCGGCGGCGCGTTTGATCAGCATGCTGTCTCTCTGGCGTAAGGCGGGGTAGCGCGGGTTAAATCCGGCCCCGCCTTGCGCAAGCCCGGTCTTAAGGAGCGTATTTAATCATGGCGAGTTACCTCGGCACCGCAAGTTTCAAGCACGGTGCGCCGGCACCAATCGGCATTCTGCTCTGCAATCTGGGCACCCCGGAAGCGCCAACCGCTGGCGCGGTGCGCACTTACCTGGCCGAATTTCTGGCCGACCCCCGCGTCGTCGAACTGCCGCGCGTGCTCTGGATGCCGATCCTCCACGGGATCATTCTGAACGTGCGCCCGCGCCGTTCAGCCCATGCCTACGCCAAGATCTGGACGGAAGCCGGTTCGCCGCTGTTGGTCAACGCCCGTGCGCAGCAGGCGGCGCTGGCCGAGGCGCTGGAAGCCAGCGCCCCCGGGCATTACAAGGTGGCGCTCGGCATGCGTTACGGTCAGCCGTCGATTGCGAGCGCCCTGCGCGAACTGGCGGCTGCCAATGTCCGCAAGGTGCTGGTGCTGCCGCTCTACCCCCAGTATTCCGCGCCATCGACCGCCTCGGTCATCGACGCCGTGACCGCAGAACTCCACCGCTGGCGCTGGGTGCCCGCCCTGCGCACGGTGATGGACTATCACGCAGAGGACGCCTACATCGAGGCGCTGGCGAACAGCGTCAGGGAATACCGCGCCACGCACGGCAGCGGCGAGCGCCTGCTGATTTCTTTCCACGGCATTCCGCGGCGCTATTTTCTGGCGGGCGATCCGTATTTTTGCCAGTGTCAGGCGACAGCCCGCCTGTTGGCCGAGCGGCTGGGACTAAGCAAGGACCAGTGGCTCATCACCTTCCAGTCGCGCTTCGGTCGCGACAAGTGGCTGGAGCCCTACACGGACATCACCCTGCAGCAGCTGGCACGCGAGGGGGTCGGCACCATCGACGTGCTGTGCCCGGGTTTCGCCGCCGACTGTCTGGAAACGCTCGAGGAAATCGCCGTTCAGAACAGCGAGCTATTTGAAGCTGCAGGTGGCAAGGACTTGCGCTACATACCGGCACTTAACGTGCGGCCCGACCACATCGCGTTCTTGCAGGGACTCGTCGCCCAGCACACCGTTGGCTGGACGCCGCCGTCACTGGCGTCACGCGTGGATGCCGCCACCCACGCGCGGGCTATGGGCGCCGC
Source organism: Gammaproteobacteria bacterium (assembly GCA_023257255.1). Taxonomy (GTDB): domain Bacteria; phylum Pseudomonadota; class Gammaproteobacteria. The sequence continues at coordinate 6,547 of JALRCR010000040.1, forward strand.
GCTGTAGCGGGGGGCAAGGCCTCAGGCCGTCACCTCCACGCCGCGCCAGAACGCCACATAGCCCTCAATGTGCTTGGCGTCTGGCTTGCAGGCCGGGTAGTACCAGCAGGCGTCGCGATTCACCGCCCCGTTCACGACCACGTCGTAGTAGCTGGCGGCGCCTTTCCAACTGCACACGGTGTGCGTGGCGCTGTCTTGCACGAACTCGCGCTTGAGCGCCTCTGGCGGGAAATAGTGATTACCCTCAACCACTTTGGTTTGGTCAGATTCCGCAATGACCACCCCGTTCCAACGTGCCTGTGCCATCAATGTGCTCCTCGAAAATGAATCTGTTTCAAGCCTTCGCCGACCGCTACGAAACAACGCCCGACGTCCTGCCTATGCCTACGTCCGGCGCCGCGTTTGCGTTCAATCGGCGCACCGTCTGCGGCTCACGGCCGCTCGTGCAGCAGCTGGGTCAGGGGCACGCGCTGCTGCGCGGGCACTGTCTGCGGATACCCATACCACACCAGTCCGACGCAAAACTCCTGCGTCGCATCGGCATCGATAGCTTCAAGGAAGCCCGCTTCCCGGATGACCTTGCCGGTCGACCACTTACTGCCAATACCTGCCGCCCACAAGCCGAGCAGCAGGTTCTGCACGGCGCAGCAGCAAGCCGCGTAGTCTTCCTGTTCGCGCGGCGCATCGGCGCTTTTCGCGCAGGTCACGGCCAGCCAGCCCGGCATTGCACGCCAGCGTCGCAGCTTGGCCGCGGCGGCTTCCTCACCGCTCTTGCGGCTAACCAAGGCCGCATTGAGCAGACTGATGCGCTCCGCAGTTTCCGCACCCAGCAAGTAGAAGCGCCACGGCTCGGTCAGCCGGTGATTGGGGGCCCAGCGGGCGGCATCGAGCGCGGCAAGCACCGCTTCGCGCGGCGGCACGTCGGGCAGAAAATCGTGAATGGTGCGACGGGCGCGCAGAGCGTCCAGCACCGTCCGGGTAGCAGGCGAGCAATTGGCTGTGGATGGCATGCGGTTCTCCGACTCGGGCGCGAAGCCAAGCGTTGCTTCGGCGGGTGGCAGTGCGGACAATTGGCCGCTGCATGAATTCTCGCACACTGCCCCTCCTGCTCGCCCTCTTTGCTACCTGCGCGGTGGCGACGCCGCTCGACGAGCAGCGCTCGCGATTTCTACGCGCCTACAGCGAAGCGCAGTCGGGCGGGCCAGCGACTACCGCACTTTCGCTTGGGCTCGAAAGCTATCCGCTGTATCCGTACCTTCGGTTCGAGACGCTGAAACGCGAACTGCCGAGCCTGCCGGTCGCGTCAGTCGAAGACTTCTTACGCGCGCAGCGAGGCACCCCGCTCGCGGCGCGACTCCGTGAAGCCTGGCTGCGAGAACTTGGTCAGCAGCATCAGTGGGCGCTCTATGACCGCTTCTATGCGATGAGCGCCAAACCCGATCTGGCCTGCATCGCGCTGCGCGCCAAGCTGGAACTCGGCAAGCTCAAGACCTTGTCCGAAGGGGCCCGTGCCCTGTGGCTCACGCCGAAAGCAGCGTCGGAAGCCTGCTCGCCGGTATTTGACGCGCTCTACAGCAGGGGCGCCTTACCGGATGCGCTGGTCCGCGAGCGGGTGTGGCTTGCGCTGCACGCCAAGCGCGACGACTTTGCCGCCTACCTGCTGCGCACCTACACGCGCGAACCCAAGCTGATGGTGAGCCTGCTGAACACACTGAAAAAGCAGCCGAAACAGGCCGCCGACCTGCCCGCTTTGCGCAGCGATACGCGTCGCAATCGGGCGTTGGTCGGTTACGCCGTTACCCGGCTCGCGGGTCAGGACGTCAAAAAGGCGCAGGAACTCTGGCAGTCCGTCAAAGGCCGCTACCGCTTCCACCCGGAAAGCCGCGCCACCCTCTTACGCACGCTGGCGTTGGCGGCCGTCACGCAAGACGTCCCCAATCAGTTGAGCCTGCTCGACGCCGTGCCCGATACCGGACCGGACGACTTGCTGGAGCGCGTGCGTCTGCGCGCCGCGCTGGAATCGCGAAGCTGGGATCGGATTCTCCGCTGGAGCGCCGACCCAAATCCGTTTCCGGGCAACCGGCTCAGGCTGGCGTACTGGCAGGCGCGGGCTCTGGAAGAAAGCGGCCGCGCCGCAGAGGCCCGCAAGGCCTATGCCGCGCTGGCCACCGCGCGCGACTACTACGGTTTTTTAGCCAGTGACCGGATTAACACGCCCTACGCCCTGGCGGGTCGTCCAATCGCCCCGAAACAGCGGGAGCTGAACGGCATCAAGGCACTGGCCGGCCTACACCGGGCGCGGGAATTTGAAGCCCTGGGTCTTAAAACCGAGGCTAATCGGGAATGGTTGTGGACTCTCGAGCAACTCTCCCGCCGGGAAGTCGAGGTCGCCTGCCGCGTGGCCTACGAGTGGGGCTGGTACGACCGGGCCATTTTCGCGCTGGGCAAGATCGAATCCTATGACGACACCGAAGTGCGCTTTCCCATCCGCTACAAGGAGACCGTGCTGGCGGCGGCCGCCGAACGCGAGATTTCGCCTGCGCGCGTGTTCGGCATTATCCGTGGCGAGAGCGCATTCGTGGTCACGGCCCGCTCGGGAGCGGGGGCACTTGGGCTGATGCAGTTAATGCCGGCCACCGGCGCTGAAACTGCCCGCCGCACCGGCATTCCACTTGGCAAGCCGGAGGATTTATTAATCCCGGAAAAGAACATCCAGTTGGGAAGCGCCTATCTGCGGCAGGTCATCCGGCAATTCAACGGCAACTTCGCGCTCGCTGCGGCGGCCTACAATGCAGGGCCGTCGCGCGTGAAATCGTGGCTGCCAAAACGGGAATGTGTGCCGGCCGACCTGTGGGTAGAAACGATTCCGTTCGCCGAAACCGAAGGCTATGTCCGACGCGCGCTGTTCTATGCGGCGATCTATGAGCACCATCTTGGTTTGCCGACCACCCGCCTGTCCTCACAGTTGGCGTGGCTGTCACCCGACGGCGCACGACCGGACAAGTGCTAGCAGAGCCCGACGATCGGCGGCCATAGCGCATTGACCGCAAGGCGTGAACACTGGGAACGGGTAAAGATCCAGCGCCGCCCGTTCAGGCGGCATCCCAGCCAGCTTGCTTCAGCGTTTTTGATACCTCGTTCGCCTGCGGGCGACGGCCAACCCGGAGATTCGCGTCATGCCTAAAGACACCATTACCTTGCTGGGCGGCAGCGGCTTTGTCGGACGTGCGCTCTGCGAGCGACTGGTGCGTGCCGGTTACGCCTTGCGCATTCTGACCCGCGCTCGACTCGCGGCACGGGACCTGTGGCTGCTCCCGGACACCACGGTCATCGCCGGCGATGTCTACGACGCCGATTTCCTGCGCAGCGCAGTCGCCGGTGCCAACGCCGTCATCAATCTGGTCGGCATCCTGAATGAGCGCGGCGACGATGGGCGCGGTTTCGAGCGCGCCCATGTGGATTTGACCCGCCTCGTACTCGCCGCCTGCGCTGCCAGCGGCGTGCCCCGCTATCTGCATATGAGCGCGTTGAACGCCGCGGCCGATGCGCCGAGTTACTACCTGCGCAGCAAAGCGGCCGCCGAGACACTGGTTGCGTCCAGCGGTCTGAACACCACCATTTTTCGCCCTTCGGTCATTTTTGGGCCGGGCGACGGGCTTTTTGTGCGTTTTGATCAACTCACCGCGCTGGCGCCGGTATTACCGCTGGCCTGCGCTGCCGCGCGTTTTCAACCGGTTTATGTGGGTGATGTGGCGGATGCCTTTGTTCACGCACTCGGTGACAAAGCGACTGTGGGCAAGCGCTACGATCTGGGCGGTCCAAGCGTGATGAGTCTGCAAGAGGTTGTGGCCTACACGCTTCGTCAGCGCGGTCGTTGCCGGCTGGTGTTGCCGCTGGGCTCAGGCCTGTCGCGGGTGATGGCGGAAATCATGGAACACCTGCCTGGCAAACCGTTTTCGCGCGACAACCTGCGATCAGCCAGCCTGAACAGCGTGCTCGCTGCAGGCCATGACGGGCTCGCCGAACTCCATATTCCCAAGACATCCGTTGCGGCGATCGTGCCCGCTTACCTCGGCCAGCGCGGGGTACTCGCGCGCTATGACCGCCTGCGCGAACACGCTGGCCGTTAAGGGCTTTGCGCGCAGGACTGAGCGCTGATGAACATCTACAAGGTCGGCGGCGCGGTGCGTGATCGTTTGCTGGGCAGGGCCGTCAAGGATTGCGATTGGGTGGTGGTAGGCGGCAGCGCAGAGGCGCTGCTCGCAGCGGGCTATCGTCAGGTCGGGCAGGATTTTCCAGTGTTCCTGCATCCGCAGACGCAGGAGGAGTACGCCCTGGCGCGCACCGAGCGTAAACGGGGCACAGGTTATCGTGGCTTTGACGTAGATGCCTCTGCGGCGGTCACGCTGGAAGAAGATCTGGCACGCCGCGATTTGACCATCAACGCAATGGCGGAAGATGCGAGCGGCGCAATCATAGACCCCTACGGCGGCCAGGCCGATTTGGCCGCCGGCATCCTGCGCCATGTGACCGCGGCGTTCGTCGAAGATCCCCTGCGGGTGCTGCGGGTGGCGCGCTTCGCGGCCCGCTTCGGCTTTCCGGTCGCGCCCGACACCATGACGCTGATGCGCACGCTCTCGGCCAGCGGCGAACTGGCCACGCTGCCGCCCGAGCGGCTATGGCGCGAACTGGAGCGGGCGCTGACCGAGCCCTTTCCCTGGCGCTTCGTGGAAGTGCTGCGTGAATGCGGCGCGCTGGCCGCCCTGCTGCCAGAGATCGATGCCCTGTTCGGTGTACCGCAGCCGCCGCAGCATCACCCGGAAATCGACTGCGGCGAGCATCTCTTGCTCACGCTCCGGCAGGCGGCGCTACTCGGCGCGTCGCCGGCCGTGTGTTACGCCGTGCTGCTGCACGATCTGGGCAAAGCTGAGACGCCCGCCGAATATCTGCCGGGCCACCGCGGTCATCACGAAGCGAGCGCCCGCTTGGCCGAAGCAGTCTCGCGTCGGCTACGCGCACCGCAGGCGTTTCGCGAACTGGCCGTGCTGGTAGCCCGCCATCACGTGACGGTGCATCAAGCACTGGCATTACGTCCGGGGACGCTGGTCGACTTGCTGGAGAAACTGGACGCTTTCCGGCGCCCGGAGCGCTTCGAGGAGGTGCTGCTGGCCTGCCTGATTGATGCCACCGGCCGCGGCGGCAAGGCGGACAGCCCCTACCCGCAGGCCGAGCGCCTGCGTCAGGCGTTTGCGGTGCTGCGCGCGCAGGATTTGCAAGCCGTCATCGCAGCGGCCGGCGGCGGCGCGGCTGTCAAGGACGCTATCCGCGCGGCGCGCATCACGCGGCTACAGGAACTCCCTAGCCCTTAGGCTTCGCGCCCCACAGTTCCTCCAGCCGCTCGTCCCGGCCGCAACCGTGCCGGTAGTACTTGTAGCGCAGCGGATTGTGCTTGTAGTAGTCCTGATGATAGTCCTCGGCCGGATAGAACGCCGTGGCCGGCACAATCGAGGTCACCACGCCGGTCTTGAAACGCCCCGAAGCCACCAAGGCCTGCTTGCTGGCCTCGGCCGCTGCACGCTGCGCGTCGTCGCGATAGAAAATGGCCGAGCGGTACTGCGTTCCCTTGTCGCAGAACTGCTGGTCAGGCGTCAGCGGATCGATGTTGTGCCAGAACACCTCTAGCAGTTTTTCGAAGCTGACTTTCGCGGGGTCGTACACAATACGCACCGCTTCCGCATGCCCGGTCGTGCCGCTGGAAACTTCCTCATAGCTTGGCTGTTGCGTCCTGCCTCCGGTATACCCGGAGATCACCGCAAGCACCCCCGGCAAGACCTCGAAGGGCGGTTCCATGCACCAGAAGCAGCCGCCCGCGAAAATGGCTTCGGCCTGTCCGGCGACCGCCGGGTGGGTCGCAGTCGGTTCGGCAATCGCTGGTCGCAACAGCGCCAGCAGCCCAAACAGCACGAAAATCAGTCGCGTCATGTGATGTTCTCCGGTAGAGATTCAAGCGTAATACGCGCAGCGTTCAAAGCTGGTGCCGCTCATCGCGCAGCGCAAAGTTCGTCAGCCCCGTGACGTCGCCAATGCCGAGCGCCATCGCTTTGAAGCTGGTGCCCATTTCGCTTGGGAGCAGCAGCACACGGGCCTGCGCCGCGAGCCGCATGGCACTTGCCGGATCGGCCGCCATCGCGGCCTGCAGGTGCGACTCGATGCCATTCGCCAGCAGAAAACTGGCCTGTGTGGCATAGCCCGCCAGTTGCAGGCCAGCATCAATCGCCGCCTCCGCCACATGGGTGAAATCGACAGAGGCGGTGATGTCCTGCAAGCCAGGTAGCCAGAGCGGGTCGGCGTGCAGGCGGTGGCGCCAGTAGCAGCGCAGCGTGCCGTCATGGCGATCGGGGTGATAAATCTCCCGCCGCGGACCGCCGTAATCAAACAGCAAGGCCACGCCACGGTCGATGAAGCGCGGTAAATCTGCCACCCACAGGCTTTGCTGCAGATTGATTTCAGCGTGGTAGCCGGGCGTGAGCGAGCACCCGGCCAGACGCTCGGTCAGAGCCGCAGCCAGTCGCCCGCCGGCAGGCCGCGCCTGCCAGCGCAAGGCGCCGTTGTCGTCGACCCCGATGCCGCGCTCCAGAAATCCAGCGTCATCGCGCTCAAAGGCGGCGGTTGGCAAGGCATCCAGAATCTCGTTGGCAAGGATGATGCCGCGTGCGGGCGTGGCCGGGGCGTCGCTGATCCAGTCAATTTCAAGTTCGTTTGCGAACGGCAGCGCCTGAAGTAACTGCCGTTGGGTTTCGCGCAAATCGGGACTTAATTCCAGCATCAGGTAACGCGCCGGGAGCGCGTTAAGCCCGGCCAGTGCTGTCAGCACACTGGCGGCCAGCTTGCCGGTGCCGCCGCCGAACTCGATGATTGTGTCGCCATAGGCCTGCGCCTGCAGACACTGGCGCGCAACGGCCTGCCCGAATAAGGGGGAGATTTCCGGCGCGGTGACGAAGTCGCCCGCCGCCCCGAATTTGCGGCTACCGTTCAGATAATAGCCAAGCCCCTGCGCAAACAAGGCCTCGGCCATGAAGGCCTCGAAGGGTAGGAAACCCTGCGCCGCTGCGACCGCGATTTTTATGCGCTCGCTCAGCGCCGCGCTGACGGCTAACTCCGCGGGGGAGGGATCGGGTAATCTCGACGGCACGTCCACTTAAGCGGTGTCCTTGGCCCAGTCCGGGCGCCGCATCGTATCTGCCACTATGAATGAAGTCATGCTTGTTACCGGCGGCGCCCAGCGACTCGGGGCCGCCATTGTTCGCCACCTGCACAACGCAGGGTATCGCGTGATCGTGCACTGTCACCGCTCGCAGGAAACCGCTCATGCGCTGGTCGAGAGCTTGAACGCGACGCGCGCCGACAGCGCCGTCACGCTGACAGCGGATCTGGGCGAGCCTGCTGCCTTAACCGCACTGGTCGCCGCCGCCGCCGCCCGCTGGGGACGTCTTGACGGGCTAATCAACAATGCAGCGGTTTTTCGGTCGACCACGCTGACCGAGACCTCGCTGCTCGACTGGTCGGCGCTGATGGACATCAACCTGCGCGCCCCGTTTCTATTAAGTCAGGCGGCTTATCCGTGGCTTGCCGCCAATGGCGGCAGCATCGTCAACATAACCGACATTTACGCCGAGCGTCCCAAAGCCAACCATGCGGTGTACTGCGCCAGCAAAGCCGGACTAGCCGGGCTGACCCGGGCGCTGGCGCGGGATCTGGGGCCAGCCGTGCGCGTGAACGGCGTGGCGCCCGGCGCAATCCTGTGGCCAGAAATCGGGGATTCCGCCGAACAAACCCGCCTGCTGAACCGCACGCCGCTGGCGCGGCCCGGCGACCCTGCGGACATTGCGGGCGCCGTGCTGTATCTCGTGCAGGCGCCCTATGTCACAGGCCAAATCGTGGCGGTCGACGGTGGCCGCAGTGTGGTGGACTAGCGCTCGACCTTCAGCGGGTCGTCGCGTCGAAATCTGGAAACGGACTGCCCAGATACCAATGGCTCTCTTTTTCGTCGTACCACCAGAACTGGTCGTCGCGTAAGGACGAAACCGCGCCGGTTTCCTTGCTGTAGGCGCTGATGTGCGCCACCACCCGCGCTTCATCGCCCGCCTTGTTCCGCACCAGGTCGCTCACATCGTAGGCGGCCACTTTCCACGCCTCATAGCGGATGAGTGCGGGTTTTCGCAGTTCCTCATCACGCCCTTTCATGTACTTCGCGGCCTCCTCGAAGTAGCTCCAGCGCATCAGTTTTCGATAGGCCTCGGTAGTGCGTTCCAGCGCCAGATCGCGCGCTTTTAGCGCCTTGGTCTGATTGGAGGAGCAGGCCGTGAGGCTAAGCCCAAGCACGCTACCGAGCAGGACAAGGCCCAGCATCCGGCGCCGGCGCAGATAAGCATCAGGCATCGTACCCTCCCGTCGCGCTGCAGGCTGCGCCATCCAGATTAAGTGGGAATTCGCGCAGCGGCCCGGTGTTGGTCTGCATGGCGGCCCAGAGTTCAGCGTAGGTCTGGCCTGCCACCGGATGCTGCTCCGAACCCGCCAGTTCAGCCAGCGGCCCCAGCACGAAGTTGTATTCCAGAATGTCTGCTCGCGGCAGCACCGGTTCGGGCGCGCTACTCACCGTGTTGCCGTAGGTCAGGAGGTCGAGATCAAGCGTACGGGGCGCGAAACGGGGGCCACCGCGCACACGGCCCTCGGCGGATTCAATCTCGCGCAGGAAGGCCATAACGGTCACGATGGGTTCGTCGGTCTCGATGCCCAGCACCAGATTGAGAAAATCTTCGCCCGCAAAACCCGCCGCAGGCGTCTGGTAAGTACGCGATACCTGCACCGGCCCATAGCGTTTTGCCAGCGCCCTTAGCGCGCCCTGAATGTGGCGGACGGGCTCGACGTTGCTGCCGACGCTAATGTAGGCGCGTGTTTTCACGCCGGGCGAGTGCGTTCAATCTGCACGCCAACATCGCGCACCTGACGCACCGCTGACTTCTTGTTGATCCGGATTTTGACCCACAGCACGCCGAATTCAGCGAACAAGGTGTCGGCAATGGTCTGGGCCAGGCGTTCGACCAGCAGAAAACCTCCCTCCTCGGCCAGCCGCATCACGCGCTTGGTGACAGCCTTGTAGTCGACGGTGTCGTCGATCGAATCGCTGCGCGCCGCCGGGCGAATATCGGTACCGAGGTCGAGATCGATTTCCAGCGTCTGGCGGAACTGGCGCTCCCAGTCCCAGATGCCGATCACCGCATCAACGCGCAAGCCGTGAAGAAAGACGATATCCATTGCCATCGTATGCGCCGCCGTGATTGGCCTTTTATTGGAGCCGCAGTATAAAGCCTAACCTGTCTCACGCCGGCCTCCGCCGGACGGAAAGTTCGGATGTTCTATGCGCTAGCTCTGGTCTTGGTGAGTTACCTGCTGGGTTCGGTGTCGGCGGCGGTGCTGGTGTGCAAGCTGCTCGGCAAAAATGACCCGCGGGAATCTGGCTCCGGTAACCCGGGCGCAACCAACGTGCTACGCCTACATGGCAAAGGTCCGGCCATCGCCACCCTGCTGGGAGACATTGGCAAAGGGGTTGTGCCGGTGTTGGTGGCTCGCTGGCTGGACCTTGGACCGCTCGTCATTGGGGCCTGCGCCTGCGCGGCGTTCCTCGGTCATCTTTTTCCAATCTTCTTTGGTTTTCGTGGCGGCAAAGGCGTGGCGACTTTCGTCGGCGTCTTATTGGCCATTTCACCGGTGTTGGGGCTTTGCTTTGTGGGCCTGTGGCTGCTGGTGGCGGCAATTACCCGCTACTCCTCGCTGGCCGCCCTGACCGCGACCGCCGCCATGCCGCTGGTCGGCCTGTCTCTGGACGCGCCCTGGCCCTATGTCGCCGCGATGGCGGTGATGGGCAGCGCTATCTTCTACCGGCATCAGGCCAATATCTCGCGCCTGCTGGCGGGCACCGAAGGGCGCATCGGGAAACGCTAGCCCGCTCCGGGCGGGGCCAGATCTTCGAGCGACCAGCGCGGCCGCACGCTGAAAGACGGGCCGTTCCGCGCGCCGGCGGCCAGCCGCAGACAGCCGGCGTAGGCGACCATGGCGCCGTTGTCGGTGCAGAACGCCAGCGCGGGATAGCGCACAGCGACCTTCATCTCCTCGCCCAGATCGCCCAACGCGAGCCGCAGGGCGCGATTGGCACTAACGCCACCCGCCACCAGCAGGGTTCGCCGCCCGGTCTGCTTCAAGGCGCGGCGGCACTTGATTACAAAGGTATCGACCACGGCATCCGAGAAAGCTCTGGCGATGTCGGCGGCTGCTGTGGGGTCAGCCGCCTGCTGGCGGGCCGTGGTGGCGGTAAAGGTTTTCAGACCGCTAAAGCTGAAATCGAGCCCGGGTCGGTCGGTCATGGGGCGCGGAAACCGGAAACGGCTCGGGTTACCGTGCACGGCCAAGGCCTCGACCGCCGGCCCACCGGGGTAGCTGAGGCCCAGCAGCTTCGCTGTTTTATCGAAAGCCTCACCCGCCGCATCATCCAGCGACTCCCCCAGCACCCGATAGCGGCCAAGCCCCTCGACGTCTACCAACATGGTGTGCCCGCCGGAGACCAGCAGCGCGAGGAACGGAAAGTCCGGCGGATCGGGCTCGAGCATCGGTGCCAGCAGGTGCGCTTCCATGTGATGCACGCCCACGGCCGGGATGTCGAGACCGAAGGCGAGCGCTTGCGCCACCCCCGCCCCGACCAGCAGCGCGCCGATCAGGCCCGGGCCCGCGGTGTAGGCAATTCCGTCGAGTTCGGACAACTGCCGGCCGGCGCTGGCTAACACTGCACGGGTCAGCGGCAGCACCCGCCGCACGTGGTCGCGGGACGCAAGTTCGGGCACGACCCCACCGTACACACGGTGCATTTCAATCTGGGTAAAAATCTCGTGAGCCAGCAAGCCCTCGCGCCGGTCGTAGAGCGCGACCCCGGTTTCGTCGCACGAACTTTCGATCCCGAGCACCAGCAAGGGTGCGTCGGGCGGGGTCAGGGCAGATATTGCGATAGACATTCTGGATTGCGCTCGTTAGGATTTCCGCCCTCGAGAAATAGCCTAACGCCCAAACGCCGAGAAGTCGCCCGTATGCCATCAGTCCGAGTCCGCGAAAACGAACCTTTTGACGTGGCCATGCGCCGCTTCAAGCGCTCTTGCGAGAAAGCCGGCGTCCTCGCCGAAGTCCACAAGCGCGAGTTCTACGAAAAGCCCACGCAGGAACGCAAGCGCAAAGCCGCTGCCGCCGTGAAGCGCTGGCAGAAGAAAGCCGCGCGCCAGAACGCCCGCCGCATCCGCCTGTACTAAGCGTCGCGTTCAGGGCCCTCAGCCCATGGCATCTGCAATCCGCGAGCGCCTGAGCGCAGACATCAAGACGGCAATGAAGGCCGGGGACAAAGAGCGCCTCGGTACCTTGCGGTTCATGATGGCTGCCTTGAAGCAGCAGGAAATCGACACTCGCATCGAGCTAGACGATCAGGCCGTCACCAGCATTCTGACCAAGCGCGCGAGTCAGCACCGCGATTCCATCGCCCAGTTCGAGGGCGCCGGACGCGAAGATCTGGCCAGCAAGGAGCGCGCTGAACTGACGGTGGTCGAAGAATACCTGCCCTCACCGCTGTCGGCCGAGGAAATCGAAACCCTGATTCTCGGTGCAATTGCCACGCTTGGTGCGTCCAGCATCAAGGATATGGGCAAGGTAATGAATGAACTCCGGCCCCAATTGACCGGTCGGGCCGATATGGCGGCGGTCAGCAGCAGCATCAAGCAGCGCCTCGGGGGCTAAGCGGACCCGCCGCCGCACTGCGGCCAGGCGCTGACCCGAACCGCCCGCGTCAGGAAGTCACTCGGCAACGGCATCACAGCGAGGGTGTGGCGTGGCTGGCAAGATTGCACAATCTTTCATCGACGACCTGCTGACCCGCGCCGATATCGTCGAAATCGTGGGGCGCAGCGTCCAGCTCAAAAAAGCCGGACGCGATTTTCAGGGCCTCTGCCCCTTCCACAACGAAAAATCCCCGTCCTTCACGGTGAGCCCTGAAAAGCAGTTTTATCACTGCTTTGGCTGCGGCGCGCATGGTTCGGCGCTGGGGTTCCTCATGAACCACGACAGTTTGAGCTTCGTGGAGGCGGTGGAAGAGCTGGCCGGCCAGCTGAATCTGCCCGTGCAATACGAGGCCGATGCGTCCGCCCCAGCCACGCCCAGCCATCGCGGTCTCTACGAGTTGATGCACGAGGCCCAGCTGGCCTACGAGCGTATGCTGCGTGAACACCCCGCGCGCGAACGCGCGGTCGAGTATCTGAAGATGCGCGGCCTGACCGGCGCCATCGCCAAAACCTTTCACCTGGGTTACGCCCCGCCGGGCTGGGATTCGCTCTGCTCGCAGTTGGGAACAGACCCCGTCCGGCGCCAGCAGCTGATTGAAGCCGGGCTCGCCGTGCAACGGGACAACGGCAGCTTCTATGATCGATTTCGGGACCGCGTGATTTTTCCGATTCTCGACCGCCGCGGACGCTGCGTAGGTTTCGGCGGAAGAGTCATCGACCAAGGCGAGCCCAAGTATCTTAATTCGCCTGAAACCCCCATTTTTCATAAACGTCGCGAGCTGTACGGGCTGCACCACGTCCTGCGGCGCGGCACCCGTCCGGCGCGGATCCTTGTGGTCGAAGGCTATATGGACGTGGTGGCGCTGGCCCAGCACGGCGTTGAGAACGCGGTAGCCACGCTCGGCACCGCAACCACCGCCGAGCATCTGGAGCAGGTTTTTCGCTATGTCAGTGAAGTGGTGTTCTGCTTCGACGGCGACAAGGCTGGGCGCCGGGCCGCGTGGCGGGCGCTGGAAACCGCGCTGCCGCTGCTGACCGAAGGCCGCAAAGCCGGCTTTCTGTTTCTCCCGCAGGGCGACGACCCGGATAGCCTGGTCAGGCGGGAAGGCAGTGCCCGCTTTGAAGCGCCCGAGCACACCACGCCGCTGTCGCGTTTTCTGTTCGACGAACTGTCGGCCCGCGCCGACATCAGCAGCATGGACGGTCGGGCGCAACTCGTGGGGCTGGCCAGACCGTTGATCGGTAAAGTCCCCGCAGGCCCGTTTCGGCAATTACTCGCCCAGCACCTGCAGAGTCTCGCCCAGACCAGCGTGAGATTGGCCCCGGCGCCACCAGCCACGGCCGCGCCCAGCGCCAAGCCCCGTCCCGCCGCCGCGAGAGGGGTGCCCTCGCTGATTCGCAGAGCCATCGGCCTGCTGGTACGGCGCCCCAACCTCGCGCCGCTGGCTCGCGAGTTGCCCGCCGTGAACGTTGCGGATGACCCGGAGTCTGCGCTGTTAATCACCCTGCTTGAACGACTGGAGCGTAATCCGCTACTGAATGCTGGCAGCCTGTTTGAGGCCCTGCGGGAAACCGCGCAAGAGTCGCTACTTGAAGAAATCATGGCGCAACCCATATTGCTTGCAGAGGATCTTTGGGCCAGCGAGTTCAGTGGGGCCATCGAGCAACTCGCACGCCAGCAGCAACGGCAGAAGTTCCGGCGCATGGTCAACGAGCGCACCCCGCGCGCGGTCCCGGAGCAGGAGCCACCGCACACAACAGGGGAACCCCTTGAATAAAAAGGCTGTCATTGCAGAGAAACTCAACTATGATTGGTGATTCTTTTGCCGGCTCTGGCAAAGCACCGATCTTGGACTAGACTCAAAAAGCCTCACCGGGGGCACCGCCCCGCCGGTTGCGGCGTTTTTTCGTTCAATTAAGACCAAAGGCAGATTCCCGACCATGGCCACGGATACCCCTGAAGACCTGGACTCCAACGACGGACAGTCGCAGCTCAAACGGCTTATCGCCAAAGGCAAGGAACAGGGCTTCCTGACGTACCACGAAGTCAACGACCACCTGCCTGATGACATCGTCGATCCGGAACAGATCGAAGACATCATCAACATGATTAACGATATGGGGATCACGGTTCACGAAATCGCCCCCGATATCGACACCCTGCTGCTGGCCGAAACCGATGTGGATGAGGAAGCCGCCGAGGAAGCGGCCGCCGCGATCGCGGCCGTTGATACCGAATTCGGCCGCACCACCGACCCGGTTCGCATGTACATGCGCGAAATGGGCACGGTCGACCTCTTGACCCGCGAAGGCGAAATCAAAATTGCCAAACGGATCGAAGAAGGCCTGAATCAGGTGTTGTCGGCGCTCGCGGATTTTCCCGCTGTCTCGGAGCAGTTCCTGTCCGACTACGATCGTGCGGACCGCGCCGAAATCAAAATTACTGAACTGATTGCCGGCTTCATCAACCCCGATGAAGAGCCCGGTGAAGTCCGCGAAGACATCGAGGCGGTGCTTGCCGAACCCGAAGTCGTCGCCGCCGGCGAGGAAGAGGAAGAAGCCTCAGAAGACGCCGACCCCATCGCCAACCAGCTCGACCCGGAAGAAGTGAAACTTCGCTTTGGCGACTATCGCGCCCTGTTCCAGAAGGTGCAGGCCGCTACCGCCAAACACGGCCGCAAGCACGCCAAGACCGAGGAAGCACGCAAGGAACTGCAGGCCAAGTTTCTGGAGTTCAAGCTGCTGCCGCGCGTGTCCGAAGCGCTGGGCGATATCGTGCGCAAGGTGGTCGATGAAATCCGCGAGCAGGAAAAAATCGTCAGCGAGATCTGCATCAAGCACTGCAAGATGCCGCGCAAGGATTTTCTTGCTGTGTTCGTCGACGCCGAGACCGATCCGAACTGGTTGAAAACGCTGGTCCGTCAGAAAAAGCCGCACGCCGCACTCATCAAGGAGCGCAGCGGGGAAATCAGCGACGCGCAGAGCAGACTGGCCACCATCGAACAAAAAGCCGGCGTGACGATCAGCGAGATCAAGGAGATCAATCGCCGGATGTCGATTGGCGAGGCCAAGGCCCGCCGTGCGAAGAAGGAAATGGTCGAAGCCAACCTGCGCCTCGTGATT
>JALRCR010000410.1 GCA_023257255.1 Gammaproteobacteria bacterium
TCGTCGGCCCGAGCGGCTGCGGCAAGAGCACGCTGCTCAAGATCCTCGCCGGGATCCTGCGGCGCAGCTCGGGCGAGCTGGCCCTCGGCGGCAGGCCGGTGGACGGCCCCTCGCGCGACGTCGGCGTGGTCTTCCAGGCGCCGGTGCTGCTGCCCTGGCGCACGGTGATGCAGAACGTCCTGCTGCCGATCGACATCCAGCGCCAGCCGCGCCGCGCCCACGAGGAGCGCGCACGGGCGCTGGTGCGCATGGTCGGGCTCGACGGCTTCGAGGACAAGTACCCGGGCGAGCTCTCCGGCGGCATGCAGCAGCGCGTGGGCATCGCGCGCGCGCTCGTGCACGACCCCAGCCTGCTGCTGATGGACGAGCCCTTCGGCGCGCTCGACGCGATGACGCGCGAGTCCATGAACCTCGAGCTGCTGCGCATCTGGGGCGAGAGCCGCAAGACCGTCATGCTCGTGACGCACAGCATCCCCGAGGCCGTGTTCCTCGCCGACCGCGTCATCGTCATGTCGCCGCGCCCCGGCCGGATCAGCGAGATCATCGATGTCGACCTCCCGCGCCCGCGCAGCCTCGAGATGATCAATTCCGCCCCGTTCGGCGTGCATGTCGCCGCCATACGCCGCCACTTCCAGTCGATCGGGGCGCTCGACGCATGAGCGCGCGCGGCGGCACGACCAGGCGGACGGAGATCGGCCTCTCCATCCTGCT
>JALRCR010000411.1 GCA_023257255.1 Gammaproteobacteria bacterium
CATATGGTGAACCTGCAGTCGCACGCTGGTCACATCGCCTTGGATCAGGGCCGCCAACATCGACAACATACGTGAAAGATTCGTCGTGCCCAACATTTGCCCAACCTGATCACCCTGCACCGAGCCAGCACCATGGGCAATGGCCTGATCCAATAATGACAATGCATCCCGTACGCTGCCGCCGGCCGCCCGGGCAATTAGCTCCAATGCCTTGGCATCGGCCGGAATGCCCTCGCCAGCCAACACATGCGATAGGTGCGCTGACAGCTGGGCGGGTGAGATCTGTCGTAAATTGAACTGTAGACAACGCGATAGAACCGTCACCAGGATCTTTTGGGGGTCGGTAGTCGCCAGTATGAATTTGACATGTGCCGGCGGTTCTTCCAGCGTCTTCAACATGGCGTTGAAGGCGTGCGCGGTGAGCTGGTGAACTTCGTCGATCATGTACACCTTGTAACGACCAACACTGGGCAAGAACGTAGCTTGTTCCAACATTTGCACCATTTCGTCGACACCGCGATTCGAGGCCGCGTCCATCTCGATATAGTCGACAAATCGACCGGCATCAATCTGTTGACAGGCAGAACAAACGCCACAAGGCGTAGAAGATACCCCTTGTTCGCAGTTGAGCGCCTTCGCCAGAATCCGAGCGATTGTCGTTTTGCCGACGCCACGGGTACCCGTGAGCAAATAAGCATGATGCAAACGAT
>JALRCR010000412.1 GCA_023257255.1 Gammaproteobacteria bacterium
GATCATCGGCATGTCGCAGCTCGCGCTGCGCACCGATCTCGATGCCAAACAGCGCGGGTACATCGAAAAGGTGAACCGCGCCGCCGAGAACCTGCTCGGCATCATCAACGACATCCTCGATTTCTCGAAGATCGAGGCCGGCAAGCTCGCCATGGAGCAGGTGGACTTCCGGCTCGAGGACGTGCTCGACAACCTCGCCAACCTGGTCGGCATGAAGGCCGAGGACAGCGGCATCGAGCTGCTTTTCGATGTGGCGCCGGACTTGCCCACGGCGCTGGTGGGCGATCCGCTGCGTCTCGGGCAGGTGCTGGTGAACCTGGGCAACAACGCGGTGAAGTTCACCGAGTCCGGCGAGATCGTCGTCGGGGTGGAGTGTGTTGCCACCGAGGGTGCCGGGGTGGAGTTGCACTTCTGCGTCAGGGACACCGGGATCGGCATGACCCCCGAGCAGTGCGGCAGGCTCTTCCAGTCTTTCAGCCAGGCCGACAACTCGACCACGCGCAAGTACGGTGGCTCGGGTCTGGGGCTCGCGATCTGCAAGCGGCTCGTCGAGATGATGGACGGCCGTATCTGGGTCGAGAGCGAGCCCGGCAAGGGCTCGACCTTCCATTTCCACGCGCGCTTCGGTGTGCAGCAGCACCCTGCAGCCAGACGCATGCTCCGGGCCGAGGATCTGGCGGGCGTTCGCATGCTCGTGGCCGATGACAACC
>JALRCR010000413.1 GCA_023257255.1 Gammaproteobacteria bacterium
TGACCTGCGCAATGGCGACAAGAACGCCCGCCGCGAAGCCCTGCAGCTGCTGAAGCAGAACAGCATCACCGCAGCCGCCATGCCCGACACGCCAACCGCCGACCTCGCGCGCCTGGCGAAGGTCGACGTCAATGTCTTCCTCATCGGCGAAAGCCTGATGCGCCAGCCTGACGTGACGGCGGCAACCCGTGCCATACTGGCCAAACCATGAGCCGCCTCACCCACCTCGACGCCGAAGGCAACGCCCACATGGTGGACGTGTCCGAGAAGGACGTCACCAGCCGCTCGGCCACGGCGAAGGCCGTGGTGGAGATGCTGCCCGCCACGCTTTCCCTGATCCTCGAGGGCAAGGCCAAGAAGGGCGACGTCATCGCCACCGCCCGCATCGCCGGCATCATGGCCGCGAAGAAGACGCATGAGCTGATCCCGCTCTGCCACCCGCTGATGATCTCCAAGGTCACCGTCGATTTCTTGCCGGACACGGCACATTCCACCATCGAGGTCACGGCCATGGTGAAGGTCGAGGGCAAGACGGGGGTCGAGATGGAGGCGCTCACCGCCGTGTCCGTGGCGGCGCTGACGATCTACGACATGTGCAAGGCGGTGGACCAAGGCATGGAGATCGGCGCAGTCCGCCTGCTGAAAAAGACCAAGAGGCCGGTCGGGTGAGTGACCGGGTGCGGTGGATCGTGAATCTGGATCGGGATG
>JALRCR010000414.1 GCA_023257255.1 Gammaproteobacteria bacterium
GGTAATTGGCCTGCAACTAATAACTGGTCTAATCGAATTCACGAGGAAGATGCTGCGCGCTTTATTGTTTTTCTGATGAATAAAATTGTGAGACAAGAATCTATCGAGTCACTTTATCTTGTGACTGATGGCGAACCTACTAAACAATATGATGTATTAACGTGGATTAGAAAGTATCTCAAATTAACTACAGATACTATTGAGATACCGATTGTGGAAGGGGGAAAGCAATTACGATCTGTTTTATTGAATCAAAGTGGATTTAGATTAAAGTATCCCGATTTTACATACGGTTACAAAGCGATGATTGATTAGGGTTCTTCAATAGGATAGAATCCAGACTCCTAAATTCTTTAGGCGCGTAGCTCAGCTGGTTAGAGCACCACCTTGACATGGTGGGGGTCGTTGGTTCGATTCCAATCGCGCCTACCAATTTTTTGCCTCATGGCTCAAGCTATCAAGAATAGAGAAAAGCTTATAAAATGATGCAATTCTTAATAACTTGATTCAACTATGCCTGAAATAAGATTACCAGACGGATCTAAGCGACAATTTGAAAGTGATATTACTGTTGCAGAAGTTGCACAAAATATTGGTGCAGGATTAGCCCGTGCAGCTCTTGCTGGTCGAGTCAATGATCAGTTAGTCGATCTTTCATTTGTCATTCGTGAGGATAGCGATCTTGAAATCATCACATATTAAAAT
>JALRCR010000415.1 GCA_023257255.1 Gammaproteobacteria bacterium
AATATGTCGTGGCCAAGTGAGGTAGCGCTCCACATAAATTTCGTCGCGACCAAAGAAAGCTTTCGACTCGCGTTGTGCTGAGTCCATTGCTTCTTGCACGTGGTCTGCAGACTGCACCACCTTCATGCCGCGTCCGCCACCGCCGAATGCGGCCTTAATTGCTACTGGCCAACCAAATTCATTTCCGAAGTCTTGAATTTCTTTTGCACTAGTAACGAACTCGGTAGTACCAGGAACAATTGGGGCACCTCCGCGCAATGCAGCTTTGCGTGAGGAAACCTTGTCACCCATTTCCACAATGGCTTCTGGTGGAGGACCGATGAAGGCAACTCCCATTTCGGTGATGGCGCGAGCGAAGTCTGCGTTTTCCGAAAAGAATCCGTATCCGGGGTGCACGCCGTCTGCGCCACTCTTGCGGATGGCATCAAGAATGGCATCGGTGTTCAAGTAACTCTCGGCTGCAGTTTGTCCGCCAAGTGCGTATGCCTCATCTGCAAGACGAACATGCAAGGCGTTGCGATCTAGCTCGGAATACACGGCAACGGTGGCGATGCCCATTTCGCGAGCGGTTCGAATAACTCGAACGGCGATCTCGCCACGGTTAGCAATGAGGATTTTCTTCAGCACGAGGGTCTATCTTTGCCTAATGGGCATCACTAAAGCCAACCAACCGCATTCCAGCGAGCAGTGGCCCAATGGGTGGT
>JALRCR010000416.1 GCA_023257255.1 Gammaproteobacteria bacterium
TCCACGACGACGGGTTCCTGCGGGTGCGCATCGGCATCGGCAAGCCCCCGAGCCGCGAGCAGGGTGCGAACCACGTGCTCGACCGGTTCTCGAAGCGCGACCGCGCCGAGATCGAGGTCACCCTCGAGCAGGCCGCCGATGCGGTGGAGGCGATCGTCGCCGACGGCATCGACGCCGCGATGAACCGGTACAACTGAGGCCGGCTGCGGATGACCGCGCCCCTCCACGCGCTCACCGCGCACCTCGCCGAGGATCCCGCAGTCCTGGCCGCGGCCGCGGCCGCCGACGTCGTCGCGGTGCCGGACGTCGCGCGGCCGTTGTTCGTCGCCGCGCTCGGTCGGGTGGCCGGACGTCGTCCCCTGCTCGTCGCCGTGCCGACCGTGGCCGAGGCCGAGCGCATCAGCGGTGATCTCGTGCCGTTGCTCGGCCCCGACGCGGTCGAACTCTTCCCGGCCTGGGAGACCCTCCCGTTCGAGCGCGTGTCCCCGAACCTCGAGACGATGGGTCGGCGACTCCGCGTGATGTGGAGGCTGCGACACGGTGACGAGGATCTCGCGGTCGTCGTCGCACCCGTGCGCGCCCTCGTGCAACGCCTCGGTCCGCACGTCGAGGACGTCGAGCCGATCGTCATCGCGCCGGGTGATCGGGTGGATCGGGAGGACCTCGTGACCCGGTTGGTGGCGGCGGGGTACCGGCGCGA
>JALRCR010000417.1 GCA_023257255.1 Gammaproteobacteria bacterium
GCCATGATGCAAAAGCGGGCGCTGGCGCTATCGCCCTGTTCCGTGCGCACGGTCCAAAGGTTGCTCGCGCCGTCGTAGTGAGCGGCCGACACCCGACGCTCGAAGCGGATGTCGCGACGCAGGTCGAATCGCTCGGCTACATGCTCTGCGTAGCGCAGGATCTCGGGCTGCGTGGCATATCGCTCGGACCACTCCCAGGCCTGTTCCAGCTCCGGCGAGAACGAGAACGAGTAAGCCAGGCTTTCTGCATCGCAGCGCGCACCCGGATAGCGGTTCCAGTACCAGGTGCCGCCCACGTTGTCGCCTTGCTCGTAGACGCGCGCGGTCAATCCCATGCCGCGCAAGCGATACAGCAGGTACAGGCCGGCGAAGCCGGCACCGACCACGATCACGTCGAACCGGGCATCGCGATCGACCATGTCGGCGCGGGAATGGGCGTCATTCATCGGCAGTGCTCCTTCTCAGCGGCAGCCCGCAATCAGCAGGACAGAATGGCCACCGCGCGCGTCCAGCCCGCGGATGCGCCGCGGATCTTCATGGGGAAACAGGCCACCTCGAACCCGGTCGAGGGCAGCGACTCCAGATTATGCAGTTTTTCCAGATGGCAGTAGCCAATATGTCGTCCGGCCTTGTGCCCTTCCCAGATCAGCGCGGCATCGCCAGTCTCGGCGTACCGGCGGGCGGTATGCGCGAACGGGGC
>JALRCR010000418.1 GCA_023257255.1 Gammaproteobacteria bacterium
TGGCCCAAACCCGGGGTTACTCCACAGGCGGTACGGTTCACATCATCATCAACAACCAAATTGGTTTCACCACATCGGACCCCCGTGACATGCGATCTACGGTGTATTGCACAGACATCGTGAAAATGGTCGAAGCGCCTGTGTTGCACGTCAATGCAGACGATCCAGAAACCGTTGTGTTGGCCACGCAAATTGCGTTGGAATACCGCATGACGTTCAAGAAAGACGTCGTGCTTGACATCATTTGCTTCCGTAAATTGGGACACAACGAGCAAGACACGCCCAGCCTGACGCAACCTTTGATGTACAAAAAAATTGGGGCCCATCCAGGCACGCGCAAATTGTTTGCAGACCGCCTGGCCGCGCAAGGTTTGGGAGAGACCTTGGGTGACGACATGGTCAAGGCTTACCGCGCGGCTTTGGATGCAGGCAAACACACAGAAGAAGAAGTTGTGTTGACCAATTTCAAGACAAAGTTCTCTGTGGATTGGGCGCCTTTCTTGAATCAGAAATGGACTGATTCTGGTAACACGGCCATACCCTTGGCGGAGTGGAAACGCATCGCCGAAAAAATCACCACCTTGCCCAGCACCGTGACGCCTCACCAATTGGTGAAGAATGTCTACGACAACCGTGCTGCCATGGGTCGTGGCGACATGCCAGTGGATTGGGGCATGGGCGAGCACATGGCCTTC
>JALRCR010000419.1 GCA_023257255.1 Gammaproteobacteria bacterium
GAGTTGATCCGGATCAGCTCCGCCTCATTTTCCATAAATTAATTACGGTTTTATTCAACACAAGGACCGTTTCCTTCAATACCCGCCGGCGCGCGGACGGAAAAGATGGGCCAGAAGCGCCGGGCTGCCGCAGGCACCGGGCGAAAACTGGCCGATCTGTCCGAGAAAAAATCAGGAAGGAAACGCACATGAATGCATCCGCAAGCACCCCGGCGACCGCCGGAATTGATTTTGATGCCGTGATCGTCGGCGCCGGCGTGGCCGGCCTCTATCAGCTTTACCGTCTGCGCGAACTGGGGCTCAAGGTGCGCGCGATAGACGCGGCCAGCGAAGTCGGCGGCACCTGGTACTGGAACTGCTATCCGGGCGCGCGGGTGGATTCGCAGTCCTACATCTACCAGTACTGGTTCTCACCGGAGCTCATCAACGAGTGGAACTGGAGCGAGCGCTTCCCGGGGCAGGGCGAAGCCGAGAAATACTTCAACTTCGTCGCCGACAAGCTGGATCTGCGCAAGGACATCACGTTCAACACGCGGGTGACCGCCGCTGACTGGCAGGAAGACCGGCAGTGCTGGGCGGTCAGCACAGACAAGGGCGAGACGCTCCGCTGCCGTTTTCTCATCAGCTGCACGGGCATGCTGTCCGCGCCGATGGTGCCGCCCTTCCCGGGGCATGAGCGGTTCAAGGGCGTC
>JALRCR010000041.1 GCA_023257255.1 Gammaproteobacteria bacterium
TGCATGCCGGGCACGCCTAACGGCAAATCGAAGTCGGGCGCATCGTATTCAACGCGGTCGAAATCGTGCGCAAAGTGCGGTTCACCGATAAAGTCGTACAGAAGCCCGACAACTTTCTCCGGCGCTTGCGTCAGCAGGTCGTAGTCAATCACCAGCAGCGATTTCGCCTGCTCGCCGTAGAAGGCTTCGCGCAGCGCGGCCCAGGCGAAGCCCACCAACTGCTCGTGCTGGGCCAGCCCTTCCAGTCGCTGATACACGCTGGTGCGGGCCGGGTTGGCGCCAAAGAGCTTGGTTTGCTCATAGGGGTTGCTGCGATAGAGGCGCTCGATGCTGTCCATCACCCAAGCCACATTGCGCGCGCAGGCGATGACTTTGGCGTCGGGGAAGAGGTCAAGCAACAAGGGTAACTTGGCGCACCACATGCGGTTAGTGTCAAAAATTACCGACTTTTCCGCGTCCTGCTGGTAGTAAGAATTGAAAAGCCCGGTGAGCAGATTCTTGCGTTGATGTTGGTCAACCTGATTAGCGAACTCGCTGCTTGCGCTGACTTGCGCCAGCAGGGCATTTACAAAGCCACCCACCGGGCTCGTCATGCCGGCCTGAAAACGCGGGTTTTGCCGCAGAATGGCCGCAAGCAGCGTGGATCCCGAACGCGGCAGCCCGGAAATAAAATGAAACTTCGGCGACATGGGAATGGCTCGGTGGGGCTCGGCGGCTAGTGTAGCCAGAAGGCGGCGGCCGACAGACAAAAATTGGCTCTGAACTGGCACTAACTGCGGCCCGCACAGCGGGCCAGCCACGGCGGGGCCTTAGCCTCGGGACCGCGACGCTTTTTGACGCGTCGGTAGCGACTGTCTGACGCGATGGCATACCCCGCGCGGTGATCCCTCTATGCGAATACCTCCCGCCAAAGCGGGCTTTGTGGCAGGCGGGATGGATTCCCGTTCGCTTACGCGAATGCTCACCCCTGCGGGGCGCCTCCGGCGTCCAAACTCGCTTCGCGAGTTTGTCGAACCGGCGGCTTCTCTCGCTACCCACCCTCTCCGCCAATAAAAAAACCCGCTAAAGCGGGCTTTTTTATTGGCGGAGAGGGCGGGATTCGAACCCGCGATAGACTTTCGCCTATACACACTTTCCAGGCGTGCTCCTTAAACCACTCGGACACCTCTCCGGGATGCGACGGTCTGCGCAAAGGCGGCGCAGGTTAAACCAGTTGCTGGGGCGCCGACAAGGAGAGCGTGCTCAGGCCGCATTACTGCGTTGTTTCCAGCGCTCCAACAGCGCCGCTTCCCCGCGCGACAGCGCACATATTTCGGTAATTTGGTCGACTGCTACGCCTCTCGATAACAATCGTTCGGCCTGCGTGACGGCTTGCTGGCCTTCCACCTGCTGGGCAAGGGCATTCAGTTTTTCCATCGCGGTCTTTTGCTTGTGCCCCTGTTGCCGCAGGCGCTCACCCAGCTCACGCGAACAGGCCAGCACTGCCGCTATCTCTCCGGTAAGCGCCTCACGCGCCTTCCGTTCTTCCCGCAGCATGGCTTCGAGCCCTGTCACCCGTTGGCGCTGCGCCCGCGAGTTGTGCAATAGCAGCGCAAGCGCGAACGTCAGGCCTGAGACCAGCGCGGCGAGCGTCCAGGGATTGAGCAGGGCGTTCATCGTCGACCTAAAAGCCGCCGGTGATGAACTGCGCGTCGGCACCCATCAGGCGATTGAGGTCGACCAGAATGAGAATTTCGCCGCTCTTGCTGTAGACGCCCTGGATGTAACGCGAGGAGTCTTCGTTGCCGATGCTGGGCGCCGAATCGATATCCGAATTCTGGATATTCACCACCTCGGCCACGCTGTCGACCAGCAAGCCCACAATCAGTTTGTTGATCTCGACGATCATGATGCGGGTCTGGTCGGTATTGTCGTTGCGGGACAGCGCGAACAGCTCGCGGGCGTCGACCACCGTGACCACATTGCCGCGGAGATTAATGATGCCGAGCACACAGCCCGGCGCGCCTGGCACCGGGGCAATTTCGGTCATCCGAAGTACTTCCTGTACCTGCATGACGTTGATCCCGTAGATCTCGTCTGCCAAACGAAAGGTCACCCAGCGATTGAACTGGCTTTCCCTTTGCTGCACGGCTGCGTTCATGGGCTATTCCTCGTTTTCGTGTTGGTGGCAGTCGCGATGTCAAAAATCAGACACTTCAACGGCTGCCACTGCGTTAAAGCATCCATCGTGCCAGCGCTTAGTCACCGGTCCGCAGACGGCGCATGAAATGCAGCTGCGTCGCGTCGGGGTCCAGAAAAAATGCCGGCGGATCGCGCAACGTGGCACCGATCCATGGCGCTTCGGCCCGGGGGCCGCGCGACCGGAGATCAGAGCGCCGGATGGCGATCGATGGGTCTAAGCGGCAGCCGCGAATTTCAAGTCGCCCGCCTTTCAGCCACACCACATCGCGGCCCAGCTGCTGACTGGCGGCCGCCTGATTGCGGTAAGGCGCGGGCACCAGATCAACCGCTTCAATCACCACCGCGCAGGCGAGTTCCGGCGGTTCATCCAGCACGGCATCGACCGGGCAAAGAAAACGGAACGGCCCAACGAGGAAGCAGATCACCCCCATCAGATCGGGGTCAACGACCGGTGGCGGGCTCGACAACTCAAACAACGCGACGCCCGGCTCAACGACGGGGATTACCTCGGCGCTGAGCACCGGCGGCAGCTCTGCAACCGGCGCAGGCGCGGTCTCGCGAAGTTCGGGCCACGCGCCTTCAAGGTGATCCAGCAAATAGCTCTCGACCACTTCAACGGTGGTCGGACGTCGTGCAGTGATGTTTGCTGTGCTCATCCGGCCTGCCTCAGGGTTTCGGTGAGGTCGATGGTTTCGTTGCGCAGGGAGGCCAGCAGGGCCTGATAGGCGATGCTCCCACGCGAGTACGGCTGCCGCAGGGTCAAAGGCACGCCGATGCGGCTTGCCTCGCGCAACTGGGTGTCGACCGGAATGGCGCCCTGCCACAGCGTGATGTCGGTTCTGGCCCGCATCGCCGCCAAGGTGTCGGTGGCGGCGCGCGTGCGCCGATCAAACAGCGTCGGCACGACCAGATGCGGCAACGGCGACCCGCGCGCGCTTTCAATCATCTTGAGGGTGATGAGCAGGCGGTCCAGCGAGCGCTCGGCCAGAAACTCGGTCTGGACCGGCACGATCAGCTGCTCACAGCACACCAGCGCATTAACCACCAGCACGCCCAGCGTTGGCGGGCAGTCGATCAGACAGTAGTCATAGTGTTTGGCGGCCCGCGCGAGGCTGCGCTTCAACGCGAGCCCCATGCCCTGCTTCAGGCCGAAGCGGCGCTCCAGCGTCACGAGCGCGGTAGACGACGGCGCGATCGACAAGTCATCGATGGCGGTGGCCATGGTCATTTCATCGATGCCCACCATGTTGCCTTCCGCCACCGCGGAAAACAGCGAATACAGATTGGGCTCCACCTGATCCGGATCAAAACCGCAGTAGGTGGTCAGCGATCCGTGAGGGTCGAGGTCGACCAGCAGTACGCGAGCGCCTTCTCTCAACAGGGCGCCTGCCAAACTGATGGTGGTGGTCGTCTTACCGACCCCTCCTTTTTGGGCTGCAATAGTCCAGATTTTCATTGCGTAATCTCCGCTGGTCCTGGAAGTTGACTCACCCTTTGCAAGGTTTGGGCCGCTTCTGGTTTTGCCCCGTCCTGCGTGGGCAGTTCCGTAACGGAGGCCGCTGCAGCCAGCGCAATCTGGTCAGTTTTTGCGACCGCAATCACCACTCTGCGGTTCTGGCGTCGGCCTTCTGGCGTCAAGTTGTCAGCAATCGGACGATGTTCGCCGTAACCGGTCGCGGCGAGGAGCTTGGCTGGCAGGCGTCCGGCAGCAAGGCGCTCGGCAATTGTTGCCGCTCTGGCGGCAGACAATGCCCAGTTAGAGCTGAACACGCCGCCGGTCATCGCCACATTGTCGGTAAAGCCTTCCACGCGAACGGGTCTCCCCATATCGGCTACGACGGCCGCCACCTGCGCCAGCGGTGCGCCGGCGGCGGGGTCCAGTCGTGCACTACCCGAAGCGAACAGCAATTCGCTGCCCAGCTGGATCTCAATCCAGTCGCGGGTCTCCCGCACCTTCACATCATCCTTGCCGCCGAAGGCGCCAACGGCCGCCTCCAGCCGTTCCTTGGGCGTACCGACCACCGGCACCGCGGGCGGCGCAACCACATCGCGGGTGGTGGCATCAATCACGTCCGTGCCGGAGGGTTCGGGGATTTCAGCGATATTGCGCGAGGTATCGAGAATGCCGTCGCGGGTCGGC
This sequence comes from Gammaproteobacteria bacterium, assembly GCA_023257255.1. Lineage (GTDB taxonomy): Bacteria > Pseudomonadota > Gammaproteobacteria. The sequence goes on from JALRCR010000041.1 coordinate 4,322, forward strand.
GCCCCGCCGCCCAAATCAATGGGAACGGGACGCGAGCGCTCGGGCGCAAGCATGCTTTCGAGCGAGTTCGACAGCACGCGGAACTTGCCGGTATTCACCGAAGAAATGGAATACAGGACCACAAAGAAGGCCAGCAGCAGCGTGATGAAATCCGCGTAGGAGACCAGCCAGCGGTCACGCCCATGCGCTTCTTCGCCCTCCCACTCGCTGCCAAACGTCCCGCGCTGGCGCGGAATCATGCAAGCAGGCCTTGCAGGCGGGATTCGACCACGCGCGGATTTTCGCCGTCGGCGATCGCTGCCACCCCGATGGCGATCATTTCTTCCATCTGGGTTTCAGTCCGCACGACAGCCTTCAGTTTGGTGCCCATCGGCAAAAAAATGAGGTTGGCAGAAGCGACGCCGTAGACCGTGGCCACAAAGGCCACCGCTATCCCACGGCCCAACACCGCAGGGTCGGTCAGATTATTCATCACCTGAATAAGCCCGATGACCGCGCCCAGAATGCCCAGCGTCGGCGCATATCCGCCCATGCTGTCGAAAACGCGGGCCGCTTGCATGTCGCGCCGCTCGCGGGCACTGCTGTCGAGCAACAAGGTTTCGCGAATGACTTCCGGATCGTTGCCGTCAATCAACAACTGCAGCGCCTTACGGCCGTAGGCCTGCGGGACGGAATCGACCAGGCCCTCAAGGCCCAGCAAGCCATCGCGGCGCGCTACCCGACACCAGTCAATCAGGTCGTCCAGGACGGCTTCGAGCGAAATTTTTGGCGGCACCAGCACGTGGACCGACATTCTTAAAGCGCGGCTGAAGACCGGCAGCGGCGACTGCAACATGGTTGCCCCCAGGGTGCCGCCCAGCACGATAAGCAGCGCGGGGCCGTTGAACAACATGCCCAACTGACCGCCCTCAAGATATTGGCCAAGCAGGATCGCGCTGACCGCCACCGCCAAACCCACAACGCTCAGAATGTCCATTTCAGTCTCCGCGTCGCAGTCTGCTGGCCAGTTCAGTGGCCGACAGGATTTCATCCGCGAGGCCCGCGCGGATCACCGCGGCCGGCATCCCGAAGACCGTACTGCTGGCTTCGTCTTGCGCCCAGACCAGTCCACCCGCCGCCTTGACGGCGCGGGCACCAACGCTGCCGTCACTGCCCATGCCCGTTAACACCACGCCTGCGGCGTGACGCCCCACCGCAAGGGCCGCGCTCTCCAGCAGGCGGTCGATCGATGGCCGGTAAAGTTCGGTCGCGCCGCCGGGTTCGACCTCCAGCCTCACGCCGTCTGCATCGCGCCGCAAGACGGATTGCATGCCACCCGGCGCGACCAGAATCTGCCCGCCACGCACACGGGCACCGTTGAAACCGTGGCCCAAGGGCAGACGGCAGCGGCGGGCCAGCCGCTCGGAAAAGCAGGCAGTAAACTGCGCAGGCATGTGTACGGCCAGCACCACCGCGGGCTGAAAGTCCGCTTGAAACGCGCTGACCAATTCGCCGAGCAAAGCCGGGCCGCCGGTTGAGGCGCCAATGACCAGCACCGTTGAGGCATCAAAGCGGCTTGGCGCGTCACCCGGCGGCGGAATTTTGGCGACCGGGGCGGTAGCCGCGACCGTGGGGCCAGATCGCGGCGGCGCGACGACCGCTCTGCTACTGGCAATGCTACGCAAGCGCGCCCGCAATGCCTGACCGGCGGCACCAGCCATGTCGCCGTGCAAAGCTCGCTTGGTGATGAAATCGACGGCGCCGGCATCCAGGGCATTCAGGGTCGCCTCGGCGCCGGCAGCGGTGAAGGCAGACAGCATCACGATGCGCGTCGGCACGCTGCGCATGATTTCACGCGTCGCCTCGATGCCATCCAGCACCGGCATCTCAACGTCCATGGTGATCAGATCGGGGGTCAACTGGCCGGCCAGGTCTATCGCCTCTCGTCCATTGCTGGCCTCGCCCACGACCTGCAAGTCTGGTTCTGCGCCGATGATGCGCGCCAGCTGGGCACGGTAGAAGGCGGAATCATCGACAATCAAAACCCGCACCGGCGCGCCGCTTACGATTGCCGGAAGGTTCATTGCAGCACGAGCGCGCGTGCGACCGCTTAGCTGCGGCCGTAGGCGTCCAGCAGTTCGGGCAGATCGAGAATCAGCGCGATGCGGCCGTCACCGGTGATGGTTGCACCGGACAGGCCGCGCGTGCCGTGTAGCATTGCGCCCAGCGGCTTGATCACCACCTCTTCCTGACCTAGCAGCTCATCCACGATGAGCCCAATCGACTGACTGCCCACGGAGACAATCACTACGTGGCCTTCATCGACCGCCACGTCGTGCACACCGTCCACGAGCCAGCGACTGAGATAGAACAGGGGCAGCGCGCGCCCCCGAACCACCAGCGACTTCTTGCCGTTGACGTCCTGCGCCTGATCCCGGCGGAAATCGATGATCTCTTTTACGTTGATCAGCGGCAGGGCAAAAATCTGATGCCCCAGATGCACCATCAGCGTCGGCATGATGGCCAGCGTCAAGGGCACGCGGATACGAATGGTGCTGCCCTGCCCCACCCGCGAATCGATTTCGATCGAACCGTTCAGCTGGGTGATACGGGTTTTGACCACGTCCATCCCCACGCCCCGGCCGGACACGTCCGAAATCTCTTCCTTGGTGGAAAAACCGGGCAGGAAAATCAACTCGAAGCACTCGCGCTCGGTCAGGCGCAAGGCGGCGTCTTCATCCAGCAGCCCTTTTTCAACGGACTTCCGGCGCAGCACTTCCGCATTCATGCCCTTGCCGTCATCCTGAATGGTCAACAGGATCTGGTCGCCGTCCTGCTCCGCAGACAGCCGCAAAACCCCGCCACGCGCTTTGCCGGCGGCGAGCCGATCGGCCGGCACTTCAATGCCGTGGTCCACCGCATTGCGCACCAGGTGAACCAAGGGGTCGGACAGGGCTTCCACCAGATTCTTGTCGAGATCGGTGTCTTCCCCGGCCATCACCAGTTCGACTTCCTTGCCCAGATTTCGGGCCAAATCGCGTACCACCCGCGGGAAGCGGCCGAACACTTTCTTGATCGGCTGCATGCGGGTTTTCATGGCCGCCATCTGCAGATCGCCAGTCACCACATCCAGATTGCTGACTGCCTGCGTAACCTCCGGGTCGGCGATTTTGCTTTGCAGATTCGACAGGCGATTCCGGATCAGCACCAGCTCGCCAACCATATTCATGATGCGGTCGAGCACATCAGTCCCCACGCGGATGGTGTTCGCGTCGGAGTTGGTGGCCTCGGTCGGCTTTTCGTGCCCAGGTTCACGTGTCTCGGCCGCTTTGCGCCTGGCTGGCGCCTCGGCGACCGGCGCCGCAATCGTGGCCACCGGCGCAGGCGTCACCGCAGGCGCTTTGGCCGCCGGCTGCAACTTGTCGAGCAGGCGCTCGAATTCGTCATCGGTAATGATGTCCGGGCTGGTCGTCGCAGCAGCGCCAGGCGCGGCAACTGCCGCCGCCGGCTTCCGCGCTTGAAGGTTATCGAGCAAAGATTCGAACTCGTCGTCGGTGATGATCTCTGCAGCAGTCGCCACCACGGGCGCCGCCGGAGCTTTGGTGGCCTGCAGGTTGTCGAGCAAAGATTCGAATTCGTCGTCGCTGATCAGATCAGACCCCGCCGCAGCCTGCGCCGGGGGCGCCTCCGCCAGCATGCCCGCCACCACATCGTCGAACTCACCAAAAGCCGCGTCATCCTCGACGACCGGCTCCGCGACGGTCACCACCTCGTTCGCCGCGACCGACGGTGCCATCTCCAGAGATTCGCCAGCGGCAATCCGGCGCAACTCCTCTAGCAACTCGGGTTCGGCCGGGTTCGGCGGGTTACCGCCTTTGATGGTTTCGAACATCTCGCGCAGCGTGTCGAGCACGCGCAAGAACACATCCATGATCGACGCGGTGATTTTCAGCTTGCCGTTGCGCAACTGGTCGAAAACGTCTTCGGCCTTGTGGGCTACTTCAACCAGCGCATCCAGCGCCAGGAAGCCGGCGCCGCCTTTGATGGTATGGAAACTGCGGAAAGCCGCATTCAGCAGGCCGTGATCGTCAGGCGCGCCTTCCAGCGCGATCAGCTGCGAATCAAGGTTGTCGAGGATTTCCTGCGCCTCGATCAGAAAGTCTTGAAGTATTTCATCATCCATCGTGATTCACCCTGCTGGTTTCCCGCTGTTCCTGCCGAACGCTCCGTGCGAGAACACGAAATGTGTGGAGGCTTATCGGCATGGTTTTGGAATTGCTGGAGGGTGGATGATAGAAACGATGAGAAATAAGCGGATAAAACGCTATTTTTTCGTTTGACTGCGTCCGGATCTCGCCCTAAACACCGAGTTCCGCCAGCAGCGCGTCAACATCATCCTGATGGTGAACAGCGTTGGGCTCATTGCCGATAGCCGGGCCCTGCACGCCGGTCGGCGCGGGGCGTCCGTGTTCGGAAGCGGGCAACTCAGCGGTAATCAGACCCACCAGCTTCTTTTCCACTTCACCCACGATTTCAATCGTGCGACGAATGACCTGGCCGGTCAGATCCTGAAACTCCTGCGCCATCAGCACTTCGGTCAGTCCGCCGCGGATTACTTCACCGGTCGCCATCGCCTCGTCGATATAAGCGCGCATTGCGGCCACGTCGCCGTCCAGCGCGCCATCGGCCGCCCCGGAAACCAAACGTTCGGCCAGCGGCATCATGTCTTCGACCGCCGCCAAGGTGCGGTGAGTGGAGTCTTCGGTTTTTGCAATCACGTAGCTCAGGCGATTGCGGGCGTCCGGCATTTCGCTCTTGGTCAGCTCAACCAGGTGCGGGTCGGCGCTCAAACCCACCAGCGATTGATGAACATCGCGGGTCAGTTCGGCCAAATGGCGGAACAGCGGATTAGCGCGCACATCCTGCAAGGCGCGCAGCAACTGCGAGGCCTCATCTTCTTGACCCTGCTCCAGGGCGGCCACCAGTCCACGGGCCAGACCAAGACGTTCGACGTTGTCCATACGAGGGTCCTTTCGGGTTGAATTCACTGGAACGGGCTATCAGGCGGTGGTCGCGGCGATGCGTTCGAAGATTTTTTCGATTTTTTCCTTCAACGTCTGCGCCGTGAAAGGCTTGACGATGTAGCCGTTCACGCCAGCTTCCGCCGCTAGCACAATCTGGTCGCGGCGCGCTTCGGCAGTGACCAGCAGCACCGGCAGTGAGCTGAGATTGGGGTCGGCGCGCACCGCGCGGAGCAGGTCGATACCCTGCATGCCCGGCATGTTCCAGTCGGTGATCAGGAAATCAAAGTTACCGCCCTTCAGCTGCGGCAGCGCGGTGTTGCCGTCGTCGGCTTCAAAGGTATTGTTGAAGCCTAGATCACGCAGCAGGTTCTTGATGATTCGCCGCATCGTTGAAAAGTCGTCAACGATCAGGATTTTCATGTTTGTATTCACGGAATGCTCCTCTTCAATTCCTTACGTGATCGGGGTCGGGGTTCAGTTGTTCCAGTCCGCCATGCGGGCCTTCAGTCGAACCAGCGCCTGCGAATGGATCTGGCAGACTCTGGACTCACTCACCCCCATCACTTCACCGGTTTCCCGCAGGTTCAGCTCCTCGCGGTAATAGAGCGACATCACCAGGCGCTCGCGCTCCGGTAGAGACGCTATCGCCTGTGCGAGCGCGTTCTTGAACTTTTCTTTTTCGACGTTTTCCGCCGGTTCGGGGATGCGCTCGTAAAGTCCTTCCGAGAGCACGTCGTCCTTGCTGGGCAAATCCTCGAAGCTGAAGACCTTGTGACTGGTGGCGTCCTGCAGGGTCTGGTAGTAGCTGTTGAGGTCCATGTTCATGCGGGCAGCCACTTCGCTATCGCGCGCATCCCGGCCCGTCTCGGCTTCGATGGCAGCCACCACTTTGCTGATTTCCCTGACTTTGCGGTGCAGGGAGCGAGGCGCCCAGTCGCCTTTCCGGATTTCGTCGAGCATGGCGCCCCGAATCCGGATGCCGGCGTAGGTTTCAAAGCTTGCGCCCTGTGAGGCGTCGTAATTCTTGGATGCCTCCAGCAGACCGATCATCCCCGACTGGATGAGATCGTCGATTTGCACCGTCGGCGGCAATCGACTCATCAGGTGGTAGGCAATGCGCTTTACCAGCGGAGCCTGCTTACGCACCAGTTCGTCCTGATTCCGCTCAAGCAGGCCAGCGCCAGCGGCGGCCTTGTATTTGGCTACTTTACTCATGCGAGCGCATGCCTCCCCATCACTTCGGCTTGAATGATCCGTTCCAGAAAAAACTCGAATTGACCGCTAGGCGCCTGTGGCCGTGGCCACGACTGGGCCGTAGCGGCGAGTCTTGCGAAGGCAACGCCTGCGGGGCTTGCCGGGTAACTGGTGACGACCGACGCGCGACGCCTGACGGCCTGCGTGACGCAACGGTCGAAGGGAATGGCGCCGGCGTAATCCAGCGCGACTTCCAGAAAGCGATCGGTAGCAACCAGCAGACGACGGTAGATTTCCCGTCCCTCGGCTTCCGTCTGAATCATGTTGACCAGCACCCGGAAACGCGTGCGGCGCGTGCGCTGGTTGAGAATCTTGATGGTGGCGTAGGCATCGGTGATCGACGCCGGGTTATTGCAAACCACCACCAGCACCTCCTGCGAGGCTTCGCAGAACTGCAGGGTGTTGGCCGCAATCCCGGCGGCGGTATCGACGATCATCACGTCCATATCGCCTTCGAGGTCGCTGAAGGCTCGCATCAGGCCGATGCGTTCCGCTTCGCCAAGGTCGGCCATCCGCTGCACGCCCGAAGCGCCGGGCACGATGCGCACGCCGCCAGGTCCCTGCATGAGGATGTCGTTCAGCGAACACTCCCCGCTCAGGACGTCAGCCAGGTTACGGGTGGGCGTCATGCCCAGCAGCACGTCGATATTGGCGAGGCCCAGGTCGGCGTCCAGCAAGGTGACGCGGGAACCCGCCTGGGCCATGGCGATGGCCAGATTGATGGAAACGGTCGACTTGCCCACCCCGCCCTTGCCACTGGTCACGGCGATGACCCGCGTTGGTCGTGGCTGGCGATGCGGGGTCGGGACGTTCATACGTGGAGAGCCCTGAATACTCACAGCACGAACGCCTGTTCCAGAACGGTCGATTCAACCGGCAGCGGACTTGCCTTACCCATCTTCAACAGGTCGGCACAGAGGTGCTCCGGGGTGGCCACGCTGATGTCATCCGGCACCTGCTGCCCGGCGGTCACATAGGCAACGGGCAGGCGGGACGCCACCACCGCCGACAGCGCCGGCCCGAGCGTCGCCGCTTCATCCAGCTTGGTCAGACAGCAGCCGGCGAGCGGCAAGCCGTCGACCGCCGCAACCACCCGCTCCATAGCGTGAAAATCAGCACCGGCCGACAGCGTGAGATAGGTCTGTACGCCCCCCGGCAGTCGCGCCAAGGTCGCCAGGGTGCGCCGAAATGCGGGGTCGGCCGGCGCAAAGCCAGGCAAGTCAAGCAGTATCAGGTCACGGTCCTGCAGTTCGGCCAGCGTGTCGGGAAGCTCATCGATGCCTTGCACCGACAGCACCGTGATGCCGACCAGTCGTCCGAAAGTTCGCAACTGCTGGTGCGCGCCCAGGCGCTGGTCGTCGGTCGAGACTAACGCGACGCGATCGTTGCCGTGCGCCAGCGCGTAACGCCCGGCGAGCTTGCTGACCAGCGTGGTTTTACCCACGCCAGTGGCGCCGCAAAGGGCCACCAGCCCGCCGTGATTGAGCACGGGGTCATCAAGACACGGCAAGCGGGCTTGCAGCGCGGCAAAAACCTGCCGCCAGGCCGCGGTAAATTCCCGCCGGTCGTCAACCGCCCCCACCAGCGATCGCGCCAACTGGGGCGCAATGCCCAACTGGGTCAGCACGCGCAACAGTCGCGCCTGCAGCGGGCTACGGTGATTGAACTCGTGCCAGGCAAATCCGGAGAGCTGCTGCTCGAGGAGCGACTTGATGGCGCCAATCTCCCGCTGCATCTGCATCACGGTTTCCTGACGGGTCCACAGCGCCTCGGTGGCCGCAGCGGGCGCAACGGGCGCGTCGCCGGCGGGAGCCTCGGCCATCTGGAGTGGGGCCGGGCTCGCGGCGCGCTCACGCACGATGCGTGGCGTGAATTTTTCGAGCAGTTCGGCATCGGGCTCGCCGATGGCGGTGAGGAGTTCGATGCCTCCGTCCACTTTGCGATTCGACAGGATCACCACGTCAGGCCCTTGCTCCTGCCGTACTTGCTCCAATGCGCTGCGCATATTGGCGGCGAAATAGCGTTTCACCTTCATGCGTCCTCACCCCTTATGCCTGTGTTCAGTGTTGCGCCGTCAAGAAGCTGGCGCGCTTAGCGTCGCGTTCCCGAACCGTCGCCTACGGTGGCGACGATCCGCAGCTGTTTGTCATCGGGCACCTCGTTGAAGCTGATGACGTGCATCCCCTTCACGCTTTGCCGGACAAACCGGGCCAGAAACTCCCGCAGGTTCGCCGGAACCAGCAGCACTGAGGGTTGCCCCGTCAGTTCCTGCTTCTCGTGCGCTTCGCGCAGCGACTGCGCGAAGCGGTTAGCGAGGTTGGGTTCGATGGCAATTCCGGCTTCTGCGCCGCCCTCAACCGAACGAAGCAATATCTGTTCCAACGAATAATCCAAAGTAATGACTGGAAGCTCCTCTTCCAACCCATTGATTTGTTGAATGATGACTCGGCCCATTGCTTCGCGGACGGCGGTCGTCAGCACGACGGGGTCTTGACTCTTGCCGCCACGCTCGGCGAGCACCTCGAGAATTGTCCGGATATCGCGGACCGGCACATGCTCGCGCAGCAGGTTCTGCATCACGCGCACCAGAACGCCGAGCGGGACGATCTTGGGCACGGCGTCCTCGACCAGCTTCGGGCTCGTTCTGGCGAGCCCGTCGAGCAGCTTCTGCACTTCGTCGTGGCCCAGCAGTTCATGCGCATGGTCCTGCACGATCTGGCTGAGATGGGTCGCGACGACCGTGCTGGCGTCGACCACGGTGTAACCCAGCGATGTCGCCTGTTCGCGCTGGTCCTCGCCGATCCACACGGCTTCCAGGTTGAACACCGGGTCCTTGATCACCGTGCCGCGCAGTTGCCCGTAGACCTGCCCCGGATTGATGGCGAGTTCGCGGCCGCTTTGCACGGCCGCGGTCCCCAGGGTGGCGCCATGCACGGTAATGCGGTATTCGGAGGGGTCGAGTTCGAGGTTGTCGCGGATATGGACGGCCGGCACCAGGAAGCCCAGCTCCTGCGACAGCTTTTTGCGCACCCCGCGCAAACGCCCCAGCAATTGGCCGTTCTGGGTCCGATCGACCAGGGGGATCAGCCGATAGCCCACCTCAAGCCCAATGGCGTCGATGGGTTGCACGTCATCCCAGGACAGTTCCTTGGTGTCTGCCGGGGGCGGCGGCGGCGGGGCTTCCACTGGCACCAGCGCCTGAGTCTGTCGTTTTTGATGAATCCGCCAGGCGATGTAGGCGGCGCCGCCCGCCATCGTCAGAAAGGGGATGTTCGGCATGCCCGGGATGAGTCCCATCGCGCCGAGAATCCCGGCGGTCACCGCCAGCGCGCGGGGATCTTCAAACAGCTGGTTGCCGATCTGCTCGGCGACGTCAGCTTCGGCCGAAACCCGGGTCACAATCACCGCCGAGGCCACCGCCAGCAACAGGCCCGGAATTTGCGCCACCAGACCGTCACCGATGGTTAACAGGGTAAACACCCGCAACGCCTCGCCCATTGACATCCCATGCTGGATCACGCCAATCACGAAGCCGCCGATGATGTTGATGAACACAATCAGGATGCCGGCCATCGCGTCGCCGCGGACGAACTTGGAAGCACCGTCCATCGCGCCGTAGAAATCCGCTTCCTGCGCGACCTCGGCGCGGCGCTTGCGCGCCTCGTCCTGACTGAGAATGCCGGCGTTGAGATCAGCATCAATGGCCATCTGCTTGCCCGGCATCGCATCCAGGGTGAAGCGCGCGCTGACTTCAGAGATGCGCCCGGCGCCCTTCGTCACCACCACGAAGTTGATGATGACCAGAATGGTGAACACTACGAAGCCAACGGCGTAGTTACCGCCAATGACGAAGTCACCAAAGGCGTGGATTACTTCGCCGGCCGCGCTCGGGCCGCTGTGCCCATGCAGCAGCACGACGCGGGTTGAGGCGATGTTCAAGGCCAGGCGCAGCAGCGTGGCGGCCAGCAGGACCGTCGGAAACGCGGCGAAATCCAGCGGCCGCCGGCTGTAGATACTCGCCAGCAAAATGACGATCGACAGCGAGATATTGAAAGTAAAGAGCACATCGAGCAGCACCGGCGGCAACGGCAGGATCATCATCGCCAGCAGGGCCATCAACAGGCCCGGAATGGCAAGTCCGTTACGCAGCACCGCCCCGAGCATGGCGCGGCTTTGCAGGTTGGAAATCAGCGTCGCCATGCGGTAGTCCTTAGGCCGGCGTCCACAAGCAGCGGCGCGGGCGCGGGTTGAAAGTGAAGCAGCGGCATCGGTAATCGCCTCGCCGCTAGAACTGCAGTTCGGGCGGGATCGTCAGATCGCGCGGTGGCGTGGGCGCCGCGCCGCCCACGGGGCGGCGGCGCAGCTGGAACACGTAGGCCAGCACCTGCGCGACCGCCAGATACAGTCCGGCGGGAATCTCGTGATTGAGCTTGGTGCTGTGATAGACCGCGCGCGCCAGCGGCGGCGCTTCGAGAATCGTAACGCCGGCGTCCTTGGCCACCGCGCGGATCCGGAGCGCAATTTCATCCGCGCCCTTGGCCACCAGCCGCGGCGCCGACATGGTTTCCGGGTCAAAACGCAGCGCGACCGCGTAGTGCTCCGGGTTGGTGACGACCACGTCGGCCTTGGGCACTTCTTCCATCATCCGGCGGCGCGCGAGCTCCTGCTGCAGGCTGCGGATCCGGCCTTTAACTTCCGGCGAGCCGTCGCTTTCGCGGGCTTCCTCGCGCAACTCCTGGCGCGTCATACGCAGGTTGCGGCCGTAGTCCCACAGCTGAAACGGCACGTCGACCACCGCGATCAGCACCGTGCCGCCGGCCACCACCAGAAACGCCTTGAAGCACAGCGTGGCCGTCATCCCGATGGCGGCGTCCAGCGGCATGGAGGCAAGCTGGTAGAGAACCGGGGCGTCGTGCCACAGCATGGCCGTCGCAATCCCCAGCAAAAGCAGGAACTTGACGGTCGCCTTGACCAGTTCCATCGCGCTTTTTACCGAAAACATGCGGCCAATACCGGCAATCGGATCGATCCGGTTCCACTTGAAACCCGCCGCCTCGACCGAGAAATTCCAGCCGCCCAGCGCGATGGAACCGACCACCGAGGCCACCGCCGACACCGCCATAAACGGCGCCAGCGCCAACAGCGTTGCCAACAAGGCCTCGCGCAGCACCAGCGTGAGTTCGACATCGCTCAGGCGTAGCGCGCGGGTCACGTCAAAATCAGCGCGCATCGCGTCGCGGATGGGTCCTAGCAGCGAATCTGCCGAGGCCCACAGCACCCCGGTTGCGGCCATCAACAACAGCATGGTGCCGAGTTCACGCGAACGGGGTACCTCGCCGCGTTCCCGTGCCTCGCTCAGGCGTTTGGCACTGGCCTCTTCTGTGCGTTCTTGCCCGCTTTCCGACTCAGCCACGGCCTATTGCCTCCGCAGACTTTCGTAGCCGGCAGCAAAGCCGTCGCCAAAGAGGCGTTCGATCTGTCCGTCCAGCAAGGCGATGGTCAAAAGCATCACCACCACCCCGAACAGAATCATGATGGGAAAGCCGATCGCGAAGATGTTGAACTGCGGCGCAGAGCGCGCGATCACACCGAAGGAAAGATTGACGATAAGCAAGGACGCTACCGCCGGCATCATCATCAGGAGGCCAGTGCCCAGCATTTGCCCGGTCCAGTCAATGATGAACGCCAGCGCGGCGCGTGACGGAAAGCCGGCGCCAGGCGGCATGAGACTGAAGCTGTCGGCGATGAGTTCGATGAGCTTCAGATGCGCGTCGAACGCAAAAAACATGAGCGTCGCGAGGATCACGTAGAGCTGCCCAATTACCGGCACCTGTGCACCCGACACCGGGTCGACCATCGCGGCAAAACCGAGCCCCATCTGCTGGGCGACGATCTGGCCGGCAAACTCCAGCGCCAGAAAGACCATCCGCAACACCAGCCCCAGCATGGCGCCGATCAGCACCTGCTCGAAGGCCAGGCCCAAGCCCGCCGGACTCAAGACCTCGACCGCCGGCGCGGGGGCGGCGTGCAGCGGCGCGATCACCACCGTCAGTCCCAGCGCAAACATCAGCCGTACGCGGCGCGGCAGGCTCTGCGTGCCAAAGATCGGCGCCGCCAACACAAAAGTGCTGATTCGCAGCAGCGGCCAGAGCCACATCGCAAGCCAGCTGGCGAGTTCGGCATCGGTCAGCTCGATCACGACCGGCCCTCAGTGCGCCAGACCGGGGATCATGGCGAACAGGGCCACCGTGTAGTCGGTAATGACCTGCAGCAGGTAGGGCCCGCCAACAACCAGCACCAGCGCGGTGACCAGCAGCTTCGGGATGAAGCTCAGGGTCATTTCGTTGACCTGCGTCGCTGCCTGCAGCACGCCCACCACCACGCCCACGATCAGCGCCGGCACCAGCAGCACCGCCATCATGATGAGGGTAATTTCCAGTGCGCCCTTGCCGAGGGTAACCACCAGCTCTGGTGTCATACCTGCTGCCCGCCGTGCTCAGACATAAAAGCTGGAGGCCAGGCTGCCGACGATCAGCGCCCAGCCGTCCACCAGCACGAACAGCATCAGTTTGAACGGCAGGGAGATGATGAGCGGCGAGAGCATCATCATGCCCATCGACATCAGCACGCTCGCCACCACCAGATCGATGATGAGAAACGGCAGGAAAATCAGGAAGCCAATCTGGAACCCGGTTTTCAGTTCGCTGGTAATAAACGCGGGCACCAGCACGGTGAAAGGAGTGGCCGCCGGCTCGGTAATTTCACCGCGTGCGGCCATCTCGACGAAGAGCTTCAGGTCGGTCTCGCGGGTCTGCGCCAGCATGAACTCGCGCAGGGGGCCCTGCGCCTTGTCCAGCGCCTCGTTGAAGCCGATCTTCTCTTCCATGTAGGGCGTGATCGCGCCGGCGTAGATCCGGTCGATCACCGGCGCCATGATGAAAGCCGTCATGAACAGCGCGAGCGCAATCAGAATCTGGGTCGACGGCGTCTGCGCGGTCCCCAGCGCCTGACGCAAAATCGCCAGCACGATGATGATCCGGGTGAACGCGGTCATCGCGAGCAGGATGGAGGGCAGCAGGGTCAATGCCGTCATCAACAGCATGACCTGCAAGGTCAAGGAATAGGTTTGCGACCCGTTCGCATTGGTGGTGACCGAGAGGGCATCCAGCCCCTGCAGGGCATGGGCGGGGCAGGCCAAGCCCAGCAGTGCCAGCACCAGCAGCGTGCGTTTCATGGCGCCGCGTCCGCCGCCAAGGCCTGCGCCGCGTGGGCTCCGGATGCCGCGGCCAGCGCCTCGTTGAAATCCGCCGCTTTAGGCGCCAGCGCGTGCAAGCGCTCGATGCGCCCGCCGGCGATCCCGATGAGCACGCGCTCGCCATCCACCTCGACCAGCATCAGCCGCTCGCGCGTACCCAGCGGCAGCGCATCGAGAATCCGCAAATGCCGCGCGCCGGTGCCGCGACCTTGACGCATCCGTTGTGCGGCCCAGCCGAGGCCCGCGATGAGGGCCAGCACCAGCACCAGACCGCCCGCGACTTTCGCGAGTTCTCCGGCGCCCACGGCAGGCGCTGAGGACAGCGCCGGATTGGCCCAGACCTCGTTAGCTACCAGCACGGTGCTGAGCAGCGCAGCGTGTATGGCCTTGCGGGAGCGGTTCACCGGACTACCGCAGCTTCTTCACGCGCTCTTGCGCGCTGACGACGTCGGTCAAGCGAATGCCGAACTTCTCGTTTACCACCACCACTTCGCCGTGGGCCACCAGCGTGCCGTTGATCAGCACATCCAGCGGCTCCCCGGCCAGGCGATCGAGTTCGACCACCGAGCCTTGATTAAGCTGCAGCAGGTTGCGAATGGTCAGGCGCGTCTTGCCAATCTCGACCGACAGCGTGACCGGAATATCCAGAATCGCATCCAGGTCTGCGACTTTAGTCCCGCCTTCGGTGGTCGTTGGCAGGAAAGATTCCACCGGCGCGGCGGTAGCGCCCGGAAACGCACTGGACGCCTTGGCATTGGCGCCGGCTTCGCTCGCGCGCTGCTCGGCAAGTGCGGCCGCCCAATCGTCTTCATCTGAGGTGTCTGTTCCGCTCATAGCTGGACTCCAAAATCCTTGTGACGCGGCGTGAGATCGGAGTGCCGCAACATTTCAGTGACTTTCAACGCGTAATTGCCCCGCGATACGCCGTAGCGCGCGCGGAACACGGGAATCTCATCCACACGGGCGACCAGCGCCTCATACATCTCGATGCCAAACACATCGCCTGGCTGAAAGGCCAGCACTTCGCGCATGGTCAGTTCGGCGGTCGCCAGCGTTGTCGTGATTTCGACTTCCGCGAGCTTGACTTCCTCTTGCAGCATCAAGCTCCAGCGGGCGTCTTTTTCCGCAACGTCGCTCTGCACGCCGGCATCAAGCAGGTCGCGGATCGGCTCCACCATCGAGTAGGGCATGGTGACGTGCAGGTAGCCGGCGCCACCTTCCAGATCGATGTGGAAGGTCGACACCACCACCACTTCGCTGGGGCTGACGATGTTGGCGAAGTGCGGGTTGATTTCAGCGCCCTGGTATTCGAACTGCAGCGGCAGAACCGGCTCCCAGGCTTCGGTCAGAGACAGGAAACACATGTCCACCAGACGCCGCACGATGCGCATCTCGGTGCCGGTGAAATCGCGGCCTTCGATCTTGGTGTGAAAGCGCCCGTCGCCGCCAAAAAAACAGTCGACCAGGGAAAACACCAGCTTCGGATTGCAGACCAGCAGCGCCGAACCCCGAAGCGGCTTGATCTTGATGACGTTGAGGTTGGACGGCATGAGCAGGGAGTGGACGTACTCGCCGAACTTCACCATCTGTACGCCTTCAACCGAGATCACCGGCGAGCGACGCAGCATGTTGAACAGCTGGACCCGGAGGTTGCGCGCGAAGCGTTCGTTGATCATTTCGAGCGTTGGCATGCGACCGCGAACGATGCGGTCCTGCGATGCAAAGTCGTACGAACGGGTGCCGTCTGCCGCCAGCGAATCTTCGCCTTCGGTAACGACATCGCCGCTATCGACGCCCGACAGCAGGGCGTCAATTTCGTCTTGTGAAAGGAGGTCGTTGTTCGCCATGACGGACGGCCAGCGCCTACTGCATTACCAGACTGGAGAAGAAGACATCCTGAATCTGCTTGGCCTGCTTGGCGCCCGCCACCTTGGTGATGATGGCTTTCACCTCCACCAGCGCGTCGGCGCGGAGTTTTTCCTTGCCTTCAGGGGTCATCAGCTGGTCGTAGACCTGCCGGCTCAGCAGCATCACGAGACTGTTGCGGACCGCAGGTCGATTGGACTTCAGCGCTTCTTCGCTGTCGGCATTTTTGACCAGGATGCTGATTTCCGCCTTGAGGAAACGGGCGCGCTTCTTGTCGTCCTGGAAGTTCACGACAAACGCCGGCACCAGTTCGACGTAGGTGGCTGCGCTTTTCGGCTTGCCCTCCTCGTCTGCCTGTTCGCCATCGGCGGCTTCGCCATCGGCGGCTTCGCCATCCGCCGCAGCAGGGTCTTCCGCATTGGCTGCGTCCTCTTCGCCAGCGGAATCCTTTTTCGCCTTCGCGGAGTCGCTTGCGGCTTCCTTACCCCCCAGCAACCACATCGTGGTGCCGACTGCGCCGCCAACCAGCACCAACAGGCCAACCACGACCAGGATGATCAGTTTCTTGCGGGAGCCGCCCGGTGCGGGCGCCGTGTCTGTTGTGGCCATGAGAACCTCCGTTCGTTTGGAGGCCCCGCAGCAAGGCTTGTGCCAATAAAATTAACTGAAACTATTCATCGGCTTAAGCTTCTTCCGTCCGCTGAAAGCCAGAAATTTGGCGGCAGGGATTCGACGTCTACCGGCGCTGTGCCAGCGATCTGACGTCTCGCCCTGCTCAGGCGTAGGCGTCAATCAGACCGACGCGCCGCGCCCGCACAGCGGGCTGAGCGAGTTCTATCTCCTCCCGACGCCGCCCGCCCGGCACCTCCATCTGCCAGGTTTGACGTTGCGAATGGGCCGAGGGCTGCTCACGCTGGGGTAACTGCGCAAACACGCCGGCGTCGTTCAAGCGCACACCCGACTGGTCCATCAGTTCCCGCAGTTTGGGCAGGGCGTCCTGGATGACTTCGCGCGCCGCCACGCTGGCCGCCGCGATCTGCACGCTGGCCTGGTCCTGACTGACCGTAATGCGCACATCCACCGGCCCGAGGTCGGGCGGATTCAGCGTCATCTGCGCCTGCTGGGTCCCGTGCTGGGTCAACACCACCACCTGCTGGCCGAAGCCCTCGGCAAAGCGCGGCGAGTGCAGCGGCAGACGCGTATCAAGACGCACGATTTCTGCGCGCGCATCGCGCTCGCGGCCGGTGGCCGCTGCGAGCGCCTGCTCGGCACCTGGCGCGGTGCCGGGATTGTCCCCGGCCCCTGCTCCCGCCGTGTCGGCCGCATCACGGCCCGGGGCGCTGGCCCCAAGCGGGTCAAGCTTGAACGCGGTGGCTTCCGCGATCGGCTTGTCTGTCGTCGCCTTGAACTGGCCAGCCTCAAGGGGTTTGGGCCCGGCCTCGGCGCCTTTGACGCCTGTCGGCGCGGTGCGCCCGGGCGCTATGGCCTCATCGAGTCCACTACCCTGGGTGCGCGTCTTGACGTCGGGCCGCAGCGCCGACGTACCGGCGCCCATGGCCTG
>JALRCR010000420.1 GCA_023257255.1 Gammaproteobacteria bacterium
CCGGGGGACGCTACACCGTTATCACCAAAGGGCCGCTGACTGGGGCCATTGCCTGTTCCAACTCGGGTGGTTACTGGGGCGCCGAGCTCAAGATGGCCGGCTGGGACATGGTGATTTTCGAGGGCAAGTCCCCCAAACCTGTCTACCTTTGCATCCAGAACGATGTGGCTGAACTGCGTGACGCCTCACACCTGTGGGGACAGAGCGTGTGGCACACCGAAGAGGCCATCAAAAAATCGCTGCAGGACCCGCTGGTGCGTGTGTCATGTATCGGCAAGGCCGGTGAAAACCATGTGCTGTATGCCTCGGTGGTGAACGACCTGCACCGCGCGGCTGGCCGCTCCGGCGTGGGCACCGTCATGGGCAGCAAGAACCTCAAGGCCATTGCCGTGAGAGGCACGATCGGTGTGGGCAATGTGCGCGACCCCAAGGCGTTCATGCAAGCCGTGGCGGAGAAGAAAAAGATCCTCGCCGACAACGCGGTCACCGGACAAGGCCTCCCCACCTACGGCACCCAGGTGCTGATGAACGTGATCAACGAAGTCGGCGCGCTGCCCACCCGCAACCACCGCGACGTGCAGTTCGAAGGCGCCAAGGACATCTCGGCTGAAGCCATGGCCACGCCGCGCAAGACCGACGGCAAGAAGCACCTGGTGACCAACCAGGCTTGCTTTGGCTGCACCATCGCCT
>JALRCR010000421.1 GCA_023257255.1 Gammaproteobacteria bacterium
GTCGTACAACTCGTCCTTGTCGACCTCGAGCCCCTCGGGGCCGCCCTTCTTTTCTTCCTCGGTAATGGTCTCGTCGTAGACCGGCTTGCCCTGCTTGCGCAGGAAGCTCGCCAGTCGCGCCGACTCCTGCTCGGAGATGTAAGGGCAGTGCAGCCGCAGGTGACGTGACGAAGCCGGCGGCAGGAACAGCATGTCGCCCTTGCCGAGCAGCTGTTCGGCACCGTTACTGTCGAGAATCGTGCGCGAGTCGATCTTCGACGTCACGCGGAACGAGATACGCGACGGCATGTTGGCTTTGATCAGACCGGTGATGACGTCGACCGACGGGCGCTGGGTGGCGAGAATCAGGTGGATGCCGACCGCGCGGGCCATCTGCGCCAGGCGGCAGATCGACTCTTCCACTTCGTTGCCGGCGACCATCATCAAGTCGGCAAGCTCGTCGACGACCACCACGATGAAGGGGAGCGGACGGTTCGGCTTGCCTTCCTCGATCGGCTCGCCCGATTCAAGCGCTGCCCGAACGTTGCGGTTGAACTGCTCGATGTTGCGAACGCCGTAGGCGGCCAGCGTCTTGTAGCGCTCTTCCATTTCACGCACCGCCCAGCGGAGCGCGTTGGCCGCCTTCTTGGGCTCGACCACGACCGGCGTCATCAAGTGCGGAATGTCTTCATACATGCCAAGCTCGAGAC
>JALRCR010000422.1 GCA_023257255.1 Gammaproteobacteria bacterium
TGCTCGACCGGCGCGGTGAACCACTGCTCGCCGGTCGCGGAAACGCGGATGCCGAAATCAGTGCCGTTGCGGCACATGGCGGTGACCAGGGTCGAGCCCGCGATACCGCGCGCCGGGTCGGTGATCGCCTTGCCCATGGCCATGGCGACGTTGAGGAAGAACTGGTCGTTGGCGCCGATGAACTCGCAGACCTTGGCAAGCGTCTCGGAATCCGTAACGGCACGGGCGAGCCAGGGTGCGAGCAGGCGGATGAACAGGCTGGAGCAGGCGACGTTGCGCTGATGCATCTCGTCGCCCATCGACAGGCCCCGGGCGATCACCGGCTTGAGCGGCATGCCGCCCTGCAGCTTCAGCGCCGCCGCCAGCGCCGGACCGAGCGTGCCGGCCAGCCAGCGCAGGCGGTTCAGCACCTCGGCGTCGTTGCCGCCGAAGCGCATGACCTTGCCGAGGCCTTCGTTGATCGTGCAGTAGGCGCGTGTGCCGAAGGCGCGGTTCTCGACGATCATCACCGGCATCGAGCGGGTGATCAGGCCGGTCATCGGCCCAACCGCGTCGTGATGGTGGCAGGGCTCGAAGGCGATGCCGCCCGACGCTGCCAGCTTCTCCGCCGCCGCCAGGTCGGGCGCCCAGCCCTCGAGCACGATGGCGCCCTGGATGGCGCCACGCAGCGGCCCGCACATGCGGTCCC
>JALRCR010000423.1 GCA_023257255.1 Gammaproteobacteria bacterium
AAGAGTGGAAAAAACTTTTTGAATTGAGTGAGAAATATGGCTTCGTCATTGCCTCTGATGAGTGCTACAGCGAAATTTATTTCCGCGACGAGCCGCCCTTGGGTGGCTTGGAAGCCGCTCACCAACTGGGTTACAAGGAATTCAAACGCTTGATTTCGTTCACCAGCCTCTCCAAACGAAGCAATGTGCCTGGTTTAAGAAGCGGCTTTGTGGCTGGTGATGCTGCCATCATCAAAGACTTTTTGCTCTACCGCACCTACCACGGTTGTGCCATGAGTGGATTGGTGCAGGCCGCCAGCATTGCGGCTTGGAACGACGAAGCACATGTCATTGAAAACCGCAACCTGTACCGCACCAAGTTCGCACAAGTCACGCCGGTTTTGACAGCGGTCATGGACGTCAAACTGCCCGATGCCAGTTTTTACTTATGGGCTGGTGTGCCATCGGCCTGGAACAACAGCGACACTGACTTTGCACGCGAGCTCTATGCAGCCGAGCATGTCACTGTTTTACCTGGGAGCTACATTGGCCGAACTGCCAATGGAAACAACCCTGGACAAGGACGAGTGCGAATGGCTTTGGTTGCCGAAACTGAAGAGTGCTTAGAAGCAGCGAATCGCATTGCACGTTTCATTCGAGCAGGTCGAACCTCATGAGCGCCACCCTTCGTTTAGCTGAGCAAC
>JALRCR010000424.1 GCA_023257255.1 Gammaproteobacteria bacterium
GATGCGCCTCGGCGGCAAGCGCTGCATCGTTGAACACACCGAAGAAGACACCCTTTGCGCTCGCCGCCTTCAGAGCGCGCAGAAGATAGGTGGTGTTGCCGCGACCGCCGCCGCCGGGATTGTCTGCGACATCGGCCAGGATGATGGGCTTGCGCCGCCGGTCACGGCCAGCCGAGACGGCGAGCTGGACGGCGTCGGCGAGCGACATCATCCCGCGCTTGAACCGCGCGCGCATCGCCCAGGCGCGCTGCGCGATATCGAGCGACAGCGCCGCTGCGGCCTCACGCCGGCCGTTGCGAGCGGTAACCACGGCGGTGAGGCCGTTCTTGGGCGAGTCGGCGTAGGCGAAGCCCGCCATCACCGAGACGTTGACGATATCGCCGCCGACTTTGGTCTGGCCGTACTTGATGAGATCGGCGTAAGGCCCGCGTGCGGTGAGCAGCGATATCTGCGGCGCCACGATCGGCACCTTGACCATTGTTACCGCCGTCCTGGCACCGGCGAGGCATTCGCGCAGGTGTTTGGCGGCCTCGATGCCGCGCTCGCGGATGTCGGTGTGCGGGTTCTCGAGATAACCCACGAACACCGAGAGGTTGTCGGTCATGCGTCGCGAAACGTTGGCATGGAGGTCGAACACCGAGACGACGGGTACGTCGGGACCGACAATGCCGCGGATCAATTC
>JALRCR010000425.1 GCA_023257255.1 Gammaproteobacteria bacterium
TCAATCATGCGCGAGTAGCCCAACGGCAGGAGGCGAATGCCTTAGGAGCATTACAGTGTCGGTTCAAATCCGACCTCGCGCACCAATATGCCATCATAGTTTAGTGGTAGAACAATCGGCCGATAACCGATTAGCCCTTGTTCAATTCAAGGTGATGGTACCAATTTTGCCCATGTGACGGAATGGCATACGTTTCTGTCTCAAAAACAGAATTTTGTCGGTTCGAGTCCGACCTTGGGCACCAAAGTTGTGTCATTGTAGCTTAATGAAAGCCCCGCATTGTTCGCGGGAGATTTCGGGTCTGAAGTCCCGCCTTTGACACATTCAATTCATGCCGACATAGCACAGCGGTAGTGCAGCGGTTTTGTAAACCGAAGGTCGGGAGTTCAATCCTCTCTGTCGGCACCAGTAACACAGAACAGTAGATAACCAAAAGTGTTCTGTTAGCGGCATGGCTCGTTAGAGTTAGTGCGATTAAAGTGGCGAAATGGCGTCTTGCAAGACGGAACCATCCCCACCGTGCCGCGAATCTTTTTAAGTTCAGTTGAAATATAAAAAAGTATAAATAATCATAGAGAGTGCGGATCGCGATGTTGATGCATCCATCCGCTCTAACACCTAGGAAGAGGTATCAGCTATGATTACTTATCAAGAAAAAAAATGTCCTAAATGCGGACAAAAT
>JALRCR010000426.1 GCA_023257255.1 Gammaproteobacteria bacterium
CGATGCCCACGCAACCACGTTTGGTGCGCAGGGCGGCCATCACCGTGCTGCCGGCTCCGAGGAACGGGTCCAGCACCAGATCACCTTCGTTCGTCGCGGTCAGCAGACAGCGTTCGATCAAGGCCAGCGGCTTCTGCGTCGGATGCTTGCCCTGACGCTTCTCCTCTTTGCCGGGCGCGGTCATGGTCCAGACCGTCTTCATCTGCTTGCCGCCATTGGCTGCGCGCATCGCTTGATAGTTGAAGGTGTGTTTGCTGCGCTCGTTCTTCGCGGCCCACAGGACGGTCTCAGTGGAGTGGGTGAAGTAACGGCAGGAAAGATTCGGCGGCGGGTTGGGCTTTTCCCACGCGATGTCGTTGAGAATCTTGAAGCCCAGTTGCTGCATCGCAAACCCGATGCTGAAGATCACGTGTTGGGTGCCGGTGACCCAGATCGTGCCGTTGGGTTTGAGCACGCGCTGGCAGCGCCGCAGCCATTCCCGATTGAACTCATGGTTCAAGTCCGGGCCCCGTGATTTGTCCCAATCACCTTTGTCCACCTTCACCATTTTTCCCGCCTGACAGGTGATGCCGCCGTTGGAGAGGAAGTAGGGCGGATCGGCGAAGACACAGTCGAAGCGCCCCTCGGGAAATTCTGCGGCGATGCGGTCCAGCAGATCGAGGCAGTTGCCCTGATACAAAC
>JALRCR010000427.1 GCA_023257255.1 Gammaproteobacteria bacterium
GACGAGCAGTTCGTCCCAGCGCGCGCGACCCGCCGCGACCTCGGCCGCAAGCGCACAAGCGATCGGCAGCTTGATGGTGCTCGCGGTACGAACCCGGCGGTCGGCATCGATGCTCACTTCGCGTCCGGTGTCGAGATTGCGGGCATGGAGCGTAACCGTGCCCTGGAAACCTTGGGTCATGCTGCGCAACCGAGTCTCGAGCGGATCGGTCGTGCTCGAAGGATCCGCATGCAGCAGCGGCGCGAGTACCACCCCGCAAACCGCCCAAAGCACGACGAGGGCCCGCCGCAGGTTCACCGAAGCAGTCATCATGGTCATCACCTCTACAAACTGGCCGACCCCAAACGCTCCGATATAATGCCTATGGGATGCGCCCGTAGCTCAGCTGGATAGAGTACTGCCCTCCGAAGGCAGGGGTCGTGAGTTCGAATCTCGCCGGGCGCGCCACTCCGACACGCCGCCTGATTCTTCGCCGCAGTTTTTTCGCTGAAATAAAATCGCTGAAACAAATACTTAGGAGTCGCCATGTCCACCGCGCCGCTCAAAGCACTGTTCGTGACCTTGCTCACCCTGGCCTCGGTCCTGACGCTCGCCAACGCCCCAGAAGTCGGTAAGCCTGCCCCGCCGTTCAAGTTGCAGGACCAGACCGGGGCCTGGCGTTCGCTTGCCGACT
>JALRCR010000428.1 GCA_023257255.1 Gammaproteobacteria bacterium
TGGGTTTGCAAATACGCCAGCAGGTCGGTGAGTTGGGCCACGGCGCACACCTGCAAGCCCAATTGCTCGCGCACGTACTGCACCGCGCTGTGCGCCACGTCCTGCACCTGAGCGTCGAGCACTTCGGTGGCCATTTCCTGGCGATCCAGCGCGATGGCCACGCCATGTGCCTGGGCACCTGCCGCCTGAATCAGCGATATGGATTCGCGCACCGCCGTGCCCGCGCTCATCACATCGTCCACGATCAACACGCGCCCCTTGAGCGGCGCGCCCACCAAGGTGCCGCCCTCGCCGTGGTCTTTGGCTTCCTTGCGGTTGTAGGCGAATGGGTAGTTATGCCCCAAGCGCGCGAGCTCGATGGCCACCGCCGCGCCCAGCGGGATGCCTTTGTAAGCAGGGCCAAAAATCATGTCGAACTGCAAGCCGCTTTGCAACAGCTTTTGCGCGTAAAAAGAGGCCAGGCGGCTCAGTTTGGCACCGTCGTCAAACAAGCCGGCATTGAAAAAGTAGGGGGACATGCGCCCGGCTTTGGTTTTGAAGCTGCCAAATTTCAGCACCCCCGATTCCAGCGAGAATCGAATGAATGCTTGCGCCAAATCGGTTGGCGCTGCGCTATGTCCAGCCATGGGGGATTCCTTGTTCAAACTCACCAGCCTCAACCTCAACGGCAT
>JALRCR010000429.1 GCA_023257255.1 Gammaproteobacteria bacterium
GTGCGACCGCGCCTACCAGCAGGCCGTCTGGTACGCGAAGGACCGCGTCCAGAGCCGCGCCGTCGAGGGGTCGGCGGGCCCGGTCCCGATCATCCGCCATCCGGACGTGCGCCGGATGCTGCTGCGGATGCGGGCGCTGACCGAAGGCGCACGGGCGCTGCTCTACTACACCTGCGGGCAGGTCGATCGCGGCACCCTCGGCGATCCCGTCGCCAAGCTGCGCGCCGATCTGCTGGTACCGCTGATCAAGGCCTGGGGCACCGACATCGGCTGCGAAGTTTCCAGTCTGGGGGTCCAGATCCACGGCGGCATGGGCTTCATCGAGGAAACCGGCGCAGCCCAGCACTATCGTGATGCCCGGATCACGCCGATTTACGAAGGCACCAATGGAATTCAGGCTGCGGAGATCGCTACCGACGCTGCCGAGGCTCCGGCATTGGCTGCCCTCGCCCGTGAATGCTCCGGGATTGGTGCCTGGATGGCAAAGGACGCCAGCATCGACGACAAGCTGGCCGGGTCGGTCCCCTTCCTCGAAATGTGTGCGGTGGCCGTTGCGGGCTGGCAATTGCTGCTGCAGGCCCACCATGTCGCGACCGAGGGCGGACCGCTGGCTGCGACCAAGCCGGCGGTAGCCGGCTGGTTTATCGACAACATCGTTCCCG
>JALRCR010000042.1 GCA_023257255.1 Gammaproteobacteria bacterium
TGCCGTTCGATGCCCGCGTGCGCTACGCCTACGACATCGGGCTCAACAACATCGCCGAAGGTATTTTCAACATCGCGGTGAAGTACGGCATCGACCCGCGCGACTACGCGCTGATGGCCTTTGGCGCGGCGGGTCCGCTGGTGCTGCCGGCGCTGGCGGATCTGGTGCATGTGAAAAGCGTGATCGTGCCGCCGCATCCGGGGCTGTTCTCGGCGCTGGGACTGTTGAGCGGCGATCAGGCCTACACGCTAAGCCGCAGCGCCTATCAGATCCTCACGCCCGACGTCGCGCCCGGCATCGACGCCATCTTCAGCGAGATGGAGGCCCAGATGCGCGCCGGCCTGGCGGCGGGTCAGGAGATTGAAACGCAGCGCTCGTTTGACGCGCAGCTCGTCGGCCAGACCTGGGAAACGCCGTTTGTGGCCGTGCCCGAAGGACGGATTGATGAAGCCGCCATCCGTCAGATGATCAAAAACTTCCACGACGCCTATGCCGCCCGCAACGGCAATCGCTTCGAGGCCATTCCGGTACAGGGCGTGACCTACCGCGTGCGCGCGGTGGTCAAGACTGCCAAGGTCAGCTATCCGCCGCTTAAAACCCGCGGCAGCGAGCCCCTGAAACCGGTCGGCAGCAGCGTGCTGCGCTATGTCTCGGATCAGGAGGAAATCGCGCAGATCTACCGCCGCGAAGACCTCTGCGCCGGCGACGTGGTGATGGGCCCGGCGATCATCCGCGAGGCGCTGTCCACCACTTACATCACGCGTAACCAGCTCGGCACGGTCGGCGGTTACGGCGAAATCACGATCAACCGCAAGGCCTGAGGAGTATCCACATGAGCCTCACTACCGCCACCCCGGCTCTGGCCACCCCGCAAGACGCGCCCCGTCTGCGCGATTTGACCGAAGCCCAGTTTCGCGAGATTTACGACTGCGACCGCTTTACCGCCATCGTGCTGTCGAACCGGCTGCGCTACGTCGTACAACACATGAGCACGGGCCTGTCCTACAGCGCCTTCTCGCCGATTATTCGCGACTGGTACGACTTCGCGATCACCGTCTCCGGCCCGCCGGACATGGACTACCCGATGCCCGCGGTGTCCTGTGCGCTGCTGGTGTTTCTGGGGACCATGGAAGACGCGGTGCGCAACACGGTCGAAGAATACGGCGTGGAAAATCTCCGCCCGGGCGACGTGCTGCTGTGTAACGACCCCTACCGCGTCGGCACGCACGTCAACGACACCTGCTTCATCCGGCCGGTGTTCTGGAACGGCAAACCCATTGCCTTCGTCAACGTGCGCGCGCACCAGCTCGACATGGGCGGCATCACCCCCGGCGGCTTCAGCGCGGTCAAGGCCAACGTCTACGAAAACGGGCTGGTGCTGGGACCGATGCTTTTGTTCCGCGACAACAAGCCGGTGCGTTCCACCTTCAGCCTGGTGTTCGACAACACCCGCTTCGCGCAGCTTTTGCAGCCGGACTTCATGACGATGTTTGAGCAGCTGCGTCTTGGCGAGAAGCTGATCACGGAGAGCATCGAGCGTTACGGCGAAGCGGCCTTCCGCGGCACGCTGCGCTACTGCTGTGACGTGTCCGCCGAGTCCATGCGCGAAGCCATCAGCCGCGTGCCGGACGGCACCTACGAAATGGAAGAGCCGCTGGACGCCGACGGCGTGGGCGACGACGAACCCATCGTCGTGCGCGCCAAAATCGAGAAGCGCGGCAGCCGGGTCGAGGTCGACCTGTCGGGTTCCTCACGCCAGGCCCGCACCTGCATCAACGCCGGCCCGCTTGACGCCAAGACCGCGGTCGGCGCCGCCTTCAAGCTGCTGCTGGATCGCGAAACGCCGTTCAGCTCCGGCTCGTATCGTCCGATCGACATCGTGGTCCCGCCGGGCACCATCATGTCCGCCCTGCCGCCGGCGGGCGCGGTGATGCTGTACTGGGAAATCTCCTCCGCGCTGCTCTCCGCCATCCTGCGCGAGCTGGGCGCGGTGATGGGCGATGTGGCCTTTGGCGGCGACTACGGCACGGTCTGCGTGCACAACTCGCACGGCGTGAACGCGAGCGGCACGCCCTGGCAGAACATCGGCAATGTCGGCGGCGAGCACGGGCCCTGGGGCGCGGACCGCAGCCACGACGGCGACTCCTACATGGTGCCTTACATGGTCAACGGGCTGGACCCGTCGACGGAAGCCATGGAGCAGGACTCGCCGGTGCTCCTGATGCGCAAGGAATACGTCACCGATACCGGCGGCGCCGGCTACAACCGCGGCGGCGCGGCGGTGCTGAAAGACGCGTTCTGGGAAACCGCTGGCGAGCACTACAGCATTCCAATCCGGCTGAAGAAAGCGACCGGCAACGGCGTGCAGGGTGGTGTCGACGGCAAGGCCGGCGCGTGCTGGTTCTTCGACCCGCAGGATCCGGTGCTGGGCACCGGCCCGCTCATCCCGACGCACGACGGCGTGTATGCCGCCACCACGCCAATCGCTGGCGTACTGGACCCGGTCAGCAAGGCGCCAGATGCCAACGGCACCTACTTCTACTTCGCCCGCGAACCCCGCTGGCGCACGCGTGCCGGGGCGCTGTCGCGTTACATCACCAACGGTGGTGGGGGCTACGGCAATGCCCGCACGCGAGAACCCGCGCGGGTGCTGTCCGACGTACGCGACGGCTATGTCAGCATCGCTGCGGCGCGCGAGGTCTATGGCGTGGTTATCGAGGGCGATCCGCGGAACGACCCGGAAGGCCTGCGGATAGATGAGGTGGCCAGCGCCGCCTTGCGCAGGGCACCGCGCCAGAGCTGAGCGCCGGCTGCAGCCAGCTGCCGGCCCGGTTAAGCCGGGCCGGTCTCACCCAACAACGCGGCCGCCTCCTCAGCGGCCAGAAACAGGTCGTTGAAGCGGCCTGCCGCACTGTACCCCTGCCCGATCCAGCGCTTCCCCTCGTCCGGCCTGACGGCCTGCGAGCCTTGGGCAAGGGCGTAGGCAACCTCATTTCTGCTGATAAATAATTCGAAAATGCGCTGGTATGGCGTGCATCCTGACGTTACAGATAAAACGCCTTTTTATAGTGCGTTTTCTTTTTTAAAAATTCCGTCAGGGGGCATTCTCAAAAACACCCGATGGATAAGGGATTTATTCACCAAATTTCCCTAAATTTTTTGCCCTAAATAAGCGCACCTAACGCCCGATAAAAGCACATCACTCAAAGAGGAGGTGTTTATGGGCTGGTTAAGTGCCATGCGGCTCGGCAACAAGCTAGGGCTGGCGTTCGGATTGATGTGCGTGCTGTTGGTCATTACGGGCGGTGCGGGCTGGTATGCCAAGGAGCGCTTCTCCGAACTCATCCACTACCTGACCGGCCCTGCCTGGACCGTCGCCGATGGCGCTATGGAAACCCAGATCAACATCGAGCGCGAGGTCATTCTGGTCCTGCAGGCCGCGATCGCCGGACGGGTTGACGGGCAAATGCAGGCTGCGATGACGGATGCGCGCGCAGCGTCCGTTGAAGCCATGGGCCGGGTGCTTGCGTCCGAGCTGATAGCCCCCGCAGTCCGTACCACGTTGGAGGAAGAAGCGAGCAGCCTTGAAACGAGCCGCCTCCGCTTGGTGGATGCCGTCAAGGCTGGCAACGAGCGCGACATCAGCGCCCGGCAAGCCGACTTCAACACGGTTTTTGAACAGGTCATCGCCACCCTGACCACCGTCGAAGAGCTGGGTGACTCCGCCGTCGAAGGCCAGGAACCCGTCATTGCCGCCTTGCGCACCGAGATCAGTGCGGTGGTGGCGACCTGCACGGTGCTCGGCGCGCTGATCAGTCTGCTGCTTAGCGTCTCGGCGGTCCGTTTTGTCGCACGCCCGGTGGTGGAGGTCAGTGAGTTTCTACAGAAGCTG
Organism: Gammaproteobacteria bacterium; assembly: GCA_023257255.1. Lineage (GTDB taxonomy): Bacteria > Pseudomonadota > Gammaproteobacteria. The sequence continues at coordinate 3,893 of JALRCR010000042.1, forward strand.
ATGGATGCCAACGGCAAACTGGACGCCCGCCTTCCCGTTCGCACCCGCGACGAAGTGGGCCAACTGGCCACGTCGTTCAACGAATACAACGAATACGTCGGCAAGCTTCAGCGCACGCTCGACGAACAGGCTGCGCTACGCGAAGCCTGGAATGCCGAAGTCAACGCGATGGTCAACGCCGCCGCCGACGGCGATTTCAGCAAGCGCGTAGACCTTGTGGGCAAAGAAGGCTTTTTCCTCGATCAGGGCCAAGCCCTCAACCGCCTGATGGACACCAGCGACCATGGCCTGAACGAGGTCGTCCGCGTGCTCAATGCGCTCTCCAGAGGCAATCTCACCGAGACCATCGACGGCGAGTTTGGCGGTACTTTCCTCATGCTGAAGGAAGACTCGAACGCCACCGTGGAAAATCTCAAAGGGCTGGTGGCGAATATCAAGGACTCGGCAGACGCGATCCTGCAGGCAGCTTCGGAAATCGCCCAGGGCAATCTCGACCTTTCACAGCGCTCGGAGCAGCAGGCGGCGAGTCTCGAAGAAACCGCGTCCAGCATGGAAGAACTGGCCTCGACCGTAAAACAAAACGCGGACAACGCGAAGCAAGCCAACGAAATGGCCGTCGCGGCCTCATCCGTCGCCATCAAGGGCGGCGCGCTGGTGCAAAACGTCGTATCCACGATGGACTCGATCAACGAATCCTCGCGGCGCATCGTCGACATCATCAGCGTGATTGATGGCATTGCCTTCCAGACCAATATCCTCGCACTCAATGCCGCAGTTGAGGCCGCCCGCGCAGGTGAGCAGGGTCGCGGGTTCTCGGTGGTCGCGGCAGAAGTCCGCAATCTTGCGCAACGGTCCGCGGCTGCGGCGAAAGAAATCAAGGGACTGATTTCCGACTCCGTGCAGAAAATCGACGACGGCTCGGCATTGGTGCGGGAAGCGGGCTCGACCATGACGCAGATTGTCAGTTCGGTTCAGCGCGTGACAGACATCATGTCCGATATCTCCAGCGCCTCGGTCGAGCAGAGCTCCGGCATCGATCAGGTCAATACCGCGGTCAGCCAGATGGAAGACGTGACCCAGCAGAACGCGGCGCGGGTCGAACAGGCGTCAGCGGCGGCGAAGTCCCTGGAAGATCAGGCGCGGCATCTGCAGGAGGCGGTGAGTGTCTTCCGCCTTACCCGCAGCAAGGCCAGCGGTGCACCGGCCAAACGGCAGGCCGCCGCGACACCACCCGCGGCGCCCCGGGCAAGCCCGGCGCTGGCGAGCACTGCGGACGCCGTGGCGGAGGATTGGCAGGATTTCTGAGCGTAGCGGACATACAGGCCGGGCAGACGGCGGACAACCGCCGTCTGCCTGACCTGCTCAGCGCCCGCCGTGGCGGGCGCGAAACTCGCCCGGCGTCATGCCGGTTTTGGCTTTGAAAACCCGGTTGAGATGCGCCTGGTCGGCAAAGCCGCAGTCGGCCGCGACCTGCTTCGGGACGCGCGCCGGATCGGCCAGCAAACGGCGCGCCCGCAGCACACGCTGTCCGGTCACAAAAGCATGCGGCGCACAGCCAAAGCTGCTGCGAAAACGACGCGTGAAACTACAAACACCCAGCCCCAGCAGCGCGGCCAAGGTCGGCAGGCTGAGGGTGTCGTGCAAATGGGCGTCGATATAGTCGGTCAGACGCTGGCGCTGGCTGGGTGAAAACTGGCTGCCGTCAACGCGCTCGCGGATCGTGACCTCCGCGTAGTGCCGCAGCAGATGCAAAGACAGTTGGGTCGCCACGGCTTCGACGTAGAGGTTCCCGCCCAGACCGGGCGCGCGGGCCTCGGCGGCAATGGCCGCCACGCCCGCCGTCAGCACCGGATCTTCCACATCCAGCACGTCACGCAGCCGCACCTCGGTCAAGTGCTGGTCCATGGCTTCGGACGCCACCCGCAGCACCGTCGCCTCTTCCAGATACACGTGATTGACGTCCACGTTCTCGCTCCAGTTCCAGTTGGAGCGCTGGGCGCGGGTCAACAGTGAGATAGTGCCTGGCGCGCAACGGGCGTGCTGCCAGCGCCCATCGAAGCAGCGCTCCATGGGCGTCAGGCCGCGCTCGTAGGCCACGATCATGTAATCGCGCATGGGGGGGATGTAGACGTCCTGACCGCGATAGCGATAGCCACGCAAGGCGACGCCGCGCCAGTCGAGCGTGTCGCTGGCTGCAATGATTTGGCCGGGCACCCAGTTGGGCAATTCGGCCGGCGTGATGAGTTGGGTCATGCGCAGGGTGTCCCGGGCGCCGCCTCAGCGCGTTCAGGGCCAGCTCACGCGAAAGGCGCAACTGACCCGAACGGGGACGGCGAACCAGGGGGACGCTACCGACGCGCACCCCGGCCTGTCAACCAAGCCGGGGACTGGGTTGGCGGCGCCCGATCGGCGCCGCCGGCGGGCTTACTGCAGCGCGAACCCGGCGTAGCCCTGCGCGGCCACGTCTTCGCACTTCTGGCGATAGGTGCCCACGCCACCGATGTAAGACAAAAGCCGGCGCGGCTTGCCTTCGATGTTGGAGCCCATGTACCAGGAGTCGGTCTTGGTCACCAGTGTGGCGTTAGCCAGTTCGTCGTGGTGGCGCACCCATTCGTCTTCAAACTCGGCGGTCGATTCAATCACCGACTTGCCGTGCTGGCGCAGATAGGCGATGCACTGGCTGATCCACTCGGTCTGCTGCTGCAGGCAGGTGGTCATATTGCAGAGCGCGGCAGATGGCGCCAGCGGCGCGCCGGTGGTGAACAGGTTGGGGTAGCCGTTGACCTGCAGGCCCATGGTGGTGCGGATATCGCGGCTCCAGTCGTCTTTCAGCGAGCGCCCGCCACGGCCACGGATGTCGATGCGGGTCAGCGCGCCGGAACCGGCGTCGAAGCCGGTGGCAAGAATCAGCACATCGAGTTCGTAGTGCGTGCCGTCGGCCAGCGTGACGCCGGTTTCGGTCACTTCCTTGATCGCGTTGTGCTTGACGCTGACCAGCTCCACGTTGGGCTGGTGGTAGACCTCAAGATAGTTGGTTTCCAGCGGCACGCGGTGGGTGCCAAAACCATAGTCAGTCGGGATGAGCAGATCGCACAGACGCTGGTCTTTCAGGCGCTCACGCATTTTCTCACGCACGAATTCGGAGATTTCGGCGCTGGCGGCTTCGTCGGTGAAGAGTTCGACGCAGGTCGCGAGCCACAGCTTGAGCGAACCGTTTTTCCAGTTGGCTTCCATGATGTCGCGGCGTTGGGCGGCGTTGAGCTGGTCCCAGGGACCGTTCTCAAAGTCGTATTCGAAGCCGGAGAACGTCCGCGGCAGCAGCTGCTGCAGTTCCTCGAAGCGGGCTTTGTAGGCCTCGACTTCGGCCGGGCCGTACTGCGGGTTGTTCATCGGGGTGATGTACTGCGGGCTACGCACGAACACCTTCAACTCGCCGACCTTCGGGGCGATGGTCTGGATGACCTGGATGCCGGTGGCGCCGTTACCCACCACGCCCACGCGCTTGCCGGTGAAATCGATCGGCTCTTTCGGCCAGCGCGAGGTGTGGAAAATCCGGCCCTTGAAGCGCTCCTGCCCCTGAAAGAGGTTCGCCATCGGCGCCGACAGCATGCCGGTGCAGGAGATCAGGAACTGCACGTCGAACTGCTCGCCGGCCTCGGTCGTCACCAGCCAGCGCTTGCTGGCTTCATTGAAATGGGCGGATTTAACCGTGGTGCCAAACTGGATGTCTTTGCGCAGGTCGAGCTTGTCGGCCACATAGTTCATCCAGCGCTCGATTTCGGGCTGGCCGGGGAAGCGCTCGCTCCAGCTCCAGCCCTTGTACAGCTCTTCGGAGAACAGGTACTGGTAGATGTAGCTTTCGGAGTCGAACTTCGCGCCCGGGTAGCGGTTCCAGTACCAGGTGCCACCCACGCCGGTCGCGGTGTCGACCGCTCTGACCGCCAGCCCCTGATTGCGCAGTTGGTACAGCTGATACAGACCGGCTACACCGGCGCCGATGATGAGGGCATCGAGCCGCACGGGGGCGGATTGCTTGCTCGCTTCTGACATGATTGGAACCTCCTCGAAAACGTGTTGCAGACAGGGTGCCAGCCGAGGCCTGACCCTGCTCTGGTTCAATATTGGACTTTTTATGCGCCGCTCTCCGCCTGAACCGCGGCCTCGACGGCCGGCCTGACAGGGCTTGAGCGCGGATGCTGCGATTTTTGCCCAAGTCGGGTCTTGAATGAAACAGGCCAGACGTTGAAGGAAACCCGCGGGGTCGGCGCTTGCGAGCCGTCCCCACCCTGACCCCGTCCCTAAAAGCGCAAACGCAGTCCAAGCAGCGCGCTGGCGCCCGGCGCGGGCGCCAGATCCTTGATGAACGAGGGATGCCGCCGGACTTCCTCATCCAGCAGGTTGTTCCCGCGCGCAAACACCGTCAGTTCTCGGCTACCCGACACCTGCCAGTGATGCTCCAGACCAAGGTCTAGCAGGGTATATCCGTCGGTCGGGGTCTCCAGCGCGGCCGTCGCGTCCTGGGACATTGCCCGCGTCAGGTCGAGATACGCGGTCCAGCGTTCCTGCTGCCAGACAAGGCCACTGCCGAAGCGCAAGGCCGGCAGGCGCGGCACGCGCTCGCCGCTGTCCAGTTCGGCTTCGACAAAGTCAGTCCACAAGCGCCAGCGCAACTGCCCGCGGGCGTCGTCGATCAGGAGCAACCCGGCCGCCATTTCAAAGCCCCAGAACCAGGCATCCTGCTGCCGTTGGCGAATCAGCAGCAGGGCGTCGGCCTCATCGACCACCAGCCCGGTGTCGCCGAAGTCGGGTTCCACCCGGTCGGCAATCCCGTCGCCATTGGTGTCCTGCTCCTCGGCAAACACAAAATCGCTGATGTCGTTGTAGAAGAAGCCGAGGTCCAGCGTCAGTCGCCCGGCGGTCTTGCGCCAGAAGAGGTCGAGATTACGCGCCAGTTCAGACTCGAGTCCCGCATCACCAATCTCATAGGTGTTGGTCGCCAGATGAGGGCCGTTCGCAAAGAGTTCCTCGATCGACGGTGCGCGCCCTGCCACCGTGAACGAACTGCCGATCTCATAGCCCGGCGCGAGAACGTAGGCCACGCCGGAGGAAACCCCGTAGAGGTCAAACGTGCTGGTCTCACGCGCGGCGAGCGCTTCGGCCTCGTAGTGCTCGTAGCGCAAGCCGAAGTCCACCCGCAGGTCGCCGAACACCGCTTGTTCGACCATGAAGGCGGCCACCGCACGCTGCGCGGCGTCCGGCACAAAGGCTTCTTCGCCAGTGGCGGTGAAATCGCGGTCCTGCAACTGAATCCCGAACACGCCGGTCAGCGGGCCGATGGGCAGGTGCTCGGCCTCGATCCGCCCTTCCCATTCGTCATTCCCGAGCCGCGTCGCCACTTCGCCCGAGGGCTCAACTTCGGCGTGTTGATGATCGTTAACCCCCCATCGGGTACGCACGGCAGCAATCCCGGGCAGCGGGTCGCGCAGTTCGCCTTTAACGTCAAGGCGGGTTTGCGCCTGGTCGATGGTCACGCCGCCCGCTGCCTCGGGTTCGGGGGCGCCGCCGCCCTCTTCCTCATGGTGATGATGGTGGCCCGGGATGCCGTAATGGCGCTCCATTTGCTGGACGGCAAAGCCCAGAAAGCCGCGCGCGCCGATGTAGGACAAGCCGCCCGAGAAGTTCCAGTGCTCGCCCTGACTGTTTTCCAGGGTACCGGGAGCCTCATCGGGGTCGGGCAGAGTCTCCGCGAAGCCCGGGATGCCGTAGGACTCGTTGCCCTGCGCCATGCCCTCGAGGTGCAACGCAAACTGTTTGCCTAGCGCGGTGCTGAGGCCGAGTCCGCCAGTCCGTCCCTCGCTGACGCTGTCGTAGTGGCCATAGGCTTCGCCCGTCAAGGTGGTCGGTAAGCGCTCGAGAATCCGGTCGTCCACCACATTGACCAGACCGCCGATTGCGCCGCTGCCATAGCGCAGCGTGGCGGGTCCGCGCAGGATTTCGATCTGGCGCGCGAACAAGGGGTCGACGGCGACGGCGTGGTCCGGGCTGAGGCTCGAGACATCCATCGCCCCAATGCCGTCGCTCAGCACTCGCACCCTGGCGCCAGTCAGCCCCCGAATCACCGGCCGGCCCACGCTCCCGCTGAAATCCGCCACATTGACCCCGGGTGTTTTTGCAACGGCCTGGCCAATGGTCTGGGTGCCCGCGCGCAGGATCTCCTCACGCTGCAAGACCGACACCGGCCGAGACAGTCTCGATTCGTCACGGGCCAGCGGATCGGCCGTCACGATCACCTGTTGGTAGTCCGATGACCGGTCAGGTTCGTCGGCGGTGGGTTCCACAGTGGCGGCGAACACGGTTGTACCCAGCGCGCTCAACGCGAGCGCACTGCTCAAGAAATGCTTCATCTGATTGCTCCGTCGTAGGGTCGATAGAGGCGCCGGCGGGCGCCTGGACTCAGGATGTCAACGACGGAACGACGGGAGGTCCTCGGGCACGCGAAACCGGCTCGACCATGCCGGGCAGGTCGGCGCTTGGTGCAGCGGGTTGATAGGTGACGGGTGCGGCGACCAGGCTCAACGGCGGCGGGCCGCTCAGCGCATGCGTTAGCGAGGCAAGGGCGAGGCAGACCTCACAGGAGGACGCGTCCTCTGCGGCTTCTTCCTGATGTACATGGATAGCCCCCAACCACAGGGTGCCGAGGAAGACGCCGATCAGCAGCCAAGCCCCCAACTTGCGTGCTGCCAGGCGCCAAGGGCACGCCGCCGCCGTGCGCGACGCGTCCGCGCGCAACCCTTGCCGCAGGAACCGGGCAAAACGCGAAACAAACGTTGAGGGCTGGCGAAGTCTCATGGTCGTTACAATGTAACAAAATAAAATCCCGACGGCACCCGCGAGCAGACGGCCACAGGTGCACCATTTGGCGGGCTATACGGCGGTAAACGCGAGCTCCGGGCCGCTCTCCCGGTGCACAATCACCAGCTGCACCGCGGCGCCAAATGCAGGCGCAGCGGCGTCCAGCCACCGCCCCAGCGCCCTCGGGCCCTCTGCCAGATCGACGGTGACGAGGGTGTAGGGCAGTTCCCCGGCAAACGCCGGGTGGTAGGCATAGTGGGCGACGGTGTAGCTGTGGATCCGGCCATGCCCACTTGCCACCTGCCAGCGATGCGCGCGGCTGTAGCAGTGGCTGCAGAGCAGGCGGGGATAATGGCGCAACTGTCCGCAGTCTGCGCAGGCCTGCAGACGCAGTTCACCGGCGCGCAAGCCCTCCCAGTAGGGGGCGGACAGCGCGGAGGGCACGGGAACCGGTTTGCTGACGGGTTCGTTCATGGCCGCGCTACCGACGCCGCATGATGGCCAGCGCGCCATCGCCCATGTCGCCATAGCCTGTCACCAGTCCCACCTCGGCCCCCTGCACCTGCGCACGGCCGGCCGTGCCGCGCAATTGCCGCACCAGCTCGCAAATATGATTCATGCCCCAGACATGCGCCTGCGACAACAAGCCGCCGTGGGTGTTGGTCGGCAGCTTGCCGCCGAGCTTCAGGCTGCCACCGGCGACGAAATGGCCGCCCTCGCCCTTCGCGCAAAACCCGAGGTCCTCCAGCTGGCGGATGACCGCGTAGGTGAAGCAGTCGTAAATCTCGGCGACATCGATGTCGGCCGGCGTGACGCCGGCCATCGCGAACGCGCGCGGCGCGGCCTTGCCCAGGCCCAGACTCGTCATGTCCGGCCGCTGGGTAATCGAGGCCGGTGAGTCCGGATGCCCCACCGCAACGCCTGAAATGAACACCTGCGGCTGGCGGAGATCTGCCGCGCGTTCGCTCGCGCTCACAATCACCGCGGCGCCGCCGTCGCTTTCCAGGCTGCAGTCAAACAGCCGGAAGGGCTCGGCGATCAGACGGGAATTGCGGTGGTCTTCCAGCGTCAGCGGTTTTTTCATGATGGCGTTGTCGTTCAGCAGCGCGTGTTCGCGGCACGCCACCGCCACCTCACCAAAATGCTCGACCGTCGTGCCGTAGCGCTGCATGTGCAGCATCGCCATCGGCGCGTAGATTTGCGCCGGCGCAATATTGCCCAGTGGATATTCGTATTCCGTGACGTAGTGAAACTGCGGCATCTGGTGAATCCGCGCACCGGCCTTGTTGGCCGCCGCGCTGACGTTGCGGCCGAAGGCAATCAGCACATGCTGGCAGATCCCGCCGGCGACCAGCGCGGCGGCCGACTGCAGGGCCATCACCGGGCTTGCCCCCCCGTGCGGGATGACCGCTGAAAAGCGCAGATCCGTGATGCCCAGATTTTCGATGAAATCTTCCGCGATCGCGCTGACCACGCCGATCGGAATCACGCCGTCGATCTCGTGCGGCGCGATGCCGGCATCGGCCGCCGCCAGCAGCGAGGCCTCAAGCTGCAGTTCCACCGCGCTTGATGGCGAGCCGCGCAGGTAGCGGGTCTCGCCGATGCCGCTGACGCAGGCCCGGTCTTTAATGGACATGGCTTATCGCTCCTGCCACTGCCGCGGTGGCGCTCACGCAAACTCGCGGCTGACCCGCGCCGCCGGGGTTTCCACATAGCGATAAAACAGATTGGCCGCGAGCAGGCTTAAGGCGTAGGTGCTGATCAGGCCGGCCACATGCCCCATGGGCGTCAACCACCCCAGCCAGGTCCAGACACAGAGCACCAGCACCAGCACCGGAAAATGCACCAGGAACAAGCTGTAGGCGGTGTGTCCCAGATAGGCCACCGTCGCGCCTCTCGGCCACTGCACCCCAAGGCCGCTAAGCGCGCCCAGATGCAGCACGATGCCAACCGCCAGCGCCACCAGCATCCGCACGGTCGGCAGCGCAAACTGCCAGTCATCCAGCCCGCAGCGCCACGTTAGCGCCATCGCGCTTAGCAGCAGATAGGCCCAGAACGCCGCCGCCCAGCAACGGCTGCGGAGGCCGTACCACGCCATCACCCCGGTAAAGAAATGCGCGAAGAAATACAGCGCCCACATGTCCCAGCGGTCGTCGACGTTGAAATAGAAGAGACAACTGGCGGCGAGCCCCCAGCCGGCGGCCATCGGCAGCCAGCGTAAGCCCGGCGGCAGCGTGTCGCGGCACCACAGTCCCAAGGCAAACAGCAGGCTCAACTGGAAGTTGATACAGACAAACCACATGCCCGCCGAGAACGACTCGTAGCCGAGGATTTTCTGCAGAAACACGAGGTGAGCCAAAATCTGCATCGTTGTGGGCGTTCCGCCGGTCAGATATTCCGGCAACACACCGCGGCCCACGGCGCAGGCCGCCAGCGCCAGCATCATCGCCGCCAGATACGGCAGCGCGATACGCAGATAGCGCTGCACCGCATAGCGGCGCAGCACGGCGCCATCCCACCGTCGTCGGCTCATGCTTTGTGCCATCACGAAGCCGCCAATGACGAAGAACAACTGGGTTGCCCGACCATTTTCGCTAATCCAGCGGACGACCTCGGCAACCCAGGCGACCTGCCCGCTCATCGGCGGCCAGTACAAACAGAGGTGGTGCCAGGCAATCACGGTAGACGCCAGCGCACGCATCGCCTCGATGAGTTGCATCCGCCCGGGATCGACGCTGCGCGCTTGCGACATGGGGCTTACTTCGATTTACCGCCGCGCGGCGCTTTTGGCAGCAGGCTGTTGGCGATGATTTGCTTCATGACTTCGGTCGCGCCGCCGCCGATGCGCGACATGCGCGCGTCGGCAAACGCCCGCGTGATCGGGTACTCCCACATATAGCCCCAGCCGCCGAAGAGTTGCAGGCAACGATCCAGCACCTGGCATTGCAGATTGGTCGCGACCAGTTTCGCCGCGGCGGCGTCGGTTGCGTCCAGTTCCTCCCGCAGATGTAGCTCAACGCAACGGTCGACGAACACCCGCTGCATCAGGGTGCTGGCGTGCATATCGGCAAGTTCGAAACGGGTGTTCTGAAAATCGGCCAGGGTGTGGCCAAACATCTCGCGCTGGCTGACGTAATCGATAGTCCAGCGCAGCGCCGACTCGGCGCAGGCCACGCCGCGGATGGCCTGAATCAAACGCTCCTGCGCGAGTTGCGTCATCAGCATGGCGAAACCTTCGCCTTCACCGCCAAGCCGATTGCTCACCGGCACCCGCAGGTCGTCGAAAAAAAGCTCGGCTGTGTCCTGCGCCTTGCAGCCCAGCTTCTCGAGCTTGCGGCCGCGCTTGAAACCCGGCCGGTCGGTCTCAATCAAAATCAGGCTCACGCCCTTGCCGCGCGCGGTGGGGTCGGTCTTGCAGGCAAGAATCAGCAAATCGGCGGTGTGGCCGTTGGTGATAAAGACCTTCTGGCCGTTGATGACGTAGTCGTCGCCCTCGCGCCGGGCGTTGGTCCGCATGGCCTGCACGTCGCTGCCGCCAGAGGGCTCGCTCATGCCCAGCGCGCCAATGACTTCGCCACTCGCCATGCGCGGCAGCCAGTGCTGCTTCTGCGCTTCCGTGCCGAAGGCCAGCACATAGGGCGCGACGATATCGGAGTGCAGATAGAACGTCGGCCCGGTGGCGCCGGCGCCGGCGAACTCTTCGATCAACACCGCGGTGTGCAGGAAGTCGCCGCCCATGCCGCCGTATTCGGTCGGTATCGCGCAGCACAACAAGCCCGCTGCGCCGGCCTTCAGCCACAGCTCGCGCGGGGTCTGCCCAGCCTTTTCCCACTCGGCGTGGTAGGGCATGACTTCTTCGGCAATAAAGCGTTTGACCGTGGCCCGGAACAGTTCGTGCTCAGCGCTGTAGACGGTGCGGGGAATCATGGACACCTCGTGGCGATCGATTGAAGCTCAGGCAAGGGGACGCTAGCGCCCGCGCCAGCGCGGCGCGCGCTTTTCAGCAAACGCCGCGGCGCCTTCGCGGGCGTCCCCGGAAGCCAGCACCGGCCCGGTAATTTCCTGCTGACGTGCAAACATCTCGGCCAGCGGCCAGTCCTGCTGCTCCCGCATCACGCGCTTGCTGGCGGCGACCGACAGCGGCGCATTGGCGATGATCCGGCGCGCCAGATCGCGCGCGCCGTCCAGCGCACCGCCAGGCTCGGTGAGGCTGTTGATGAGGCCCAATGCGGCCGCGCGTTCGGCCGTCAGCACCTCACCGGTCAGTGCCAGTTCCAGCGCGATGCGCGGGGGAATCAGCCGGGGCAGACGCAGCAGGCCGCCGCTGCCCGCGGCGAGGCCCCGCTTGACCTCCGGCAGTCCGAACTGCGCGTTGCGCGCGGCCACCGTCAGGTCGCAGGCCAGCACCGCTTCAAAGCCGCCTGCCAGCGCCGCGCCCTCCACCGCCGCGATCAGCGGCTTCTCCGGTGGACGCATCATCAGCCCCAGCGTGCCGCGCCCTTCGATGCGGATGACTTCGCCAGCCAGAAAGGCTTTCAGATCCATCCCGGCACAAAAGTGGCCGCCGGCGCCGGTGAGGATGCCGACCCGCAGGTCGTCTCGCGCATCCAGCAGATCCAGCGCCGCCGCCACCGCTACCGAGACCGCGCGATTGATCGCGTTGCGCGCTTCAGGGCGATTGATGGTGATGACGAGAAGGCCGTCTTCTTCGGCGACCAGCACGGCTGACATGACGCGGGGCCTCGCTGCCCAAATGAACTGGAGCCGGACGTTACCACAGCCGGCGACAGAGTCCGCGCGCATCGCAGCGCAATAGTTCGCGCGCCAGCGCCGGGCTTGGGTAGACTCGGCGCACCGGCCCGCAGACGGGTCTGACCGCGTCTCTCATCCACAGGAAGCGACCATGGCCATCGACTTCAGCCTCAGCGCCTCACAGCGCAAGTTTCAGCTTGAATGCCGCGCGTTTGCGCAGGCCGAACTTGGCGGCGTTGCGGCCGCAGTCCGTGATCTACCGACCCCCGCGGCGCGCTTTCAGGCGACCCGCCCGATGTACGAGGCGGTGGTCCGCGAGGGCTTTCTGCGGCGTCTGATTCCGCAGCCGTTTGGCGGCGAAGGGACCGGGCTTATCGACATGGCCATCCTCACCGAGGAGTTCTACGCCGTCGACGCCAACGTCTCGCTCACCCTGCTGGCCACGCTGCTTGGTCTGATGCCGGTATTCCTCGCCGGCAGCCCGGCGCAGCAGCGGGAACTGCTGGCACCCTTCCTCGCCACCACCGGCGCCCCGCTGGCCTCACTCGCCAATAGCGAACCCGGCGGCAGTGCCAACTACGCGGCGCCCGCGCCGGCGGTGGGCGTGCGCACCACGGCGCGACTGGACGGCGACGAATGGGTCATCAACGGCCACAAAAAATGGATGAACGGCGCGGGCTGGGACGGTCAGGGCGCAGATCTGCTGTGCGTGGTCTGTCGCAGCGATCCGACGGCACCACCGGCGCAAGCGATCTCGGTCATCGCCGTGCCCAAACCCGCGCAAGGTTTTGAACTGCAGCGCCTGATCGACACCGTTGGCAATCGTGCCCACCCGGCGCCGGAGTTCGCGCTAAAAAACGTCCGCGTGCCCTACGACCATGTGCTGGGCACACCCGGCGCGGGTCGCGGGATCGTTGACGCCAGCTTTACCGGCACCGCCGCACTGGTCGGCATCATGGGCGTGGGTTTGATGCGCGCGGCCTTCGATTTTGCGCTGCAATTTGCCAAAACCGAGCGCCGCGGCGGCGCGCGGCCGATTCTCGAACATCAAGCGGTGGGCTATGCCTTGGCCGACGCAAAAACCACGCTGGAAGCGGCGCGCTATCTGGGCTGGAAAGCCTGCCACGCGATGGACGCGCAAAGTCCGGGCGCGCTGGAAGTCGCGCTGCATTCCAAGATTTTCGGATCCGAAGCCGCGGTGCGGGTGATCACCAGCCTGATGAGTGTGGTGGGCATCGACAGTTACGACCACGAACTGCCGCTGGGCGGTCTGCTGCAGGACGCGCTGGTCCTGCCCTTGTTCGACGGCGGCAACATGGGCGTGCGGCGCCGCCAGTTGCACGAGTTATTGATGAGCGAGGGCTACCAGACGCTGGACGCCTCCGGCGCCGCCTGAACGGCGCGCTGGGCACGGCGCGGCAGGCGCCGCGTCTCGCCCAGCGCCAGCACAAAGAACTCATCCTCCCGCAGGCCCTGGTGCTGGCGCGCCGCGGCCAGCGCTTTGGGCGGCTCATCCAGCGCCTCGTCGGTCAGATTGAACGTGCCCCAGTGATGGCCGAAGCTCCGGCGGGCGCCACAGTCCAGCATGATCTGCACCGCTTCGGCGGGGTTCACGTGCTGGTCGCGCATGAACCAGCGCGGCTCGTAGGCGCCAATCGGAATCAGCGCGAGATCAAAACCGCCGTCCTGCTGACGACCGGCGAAACGGCGTTTGATTTCGGCAAAGTCCGGCGAGTAGCCGGTATCACCGGTGTAGATCAAATGGCAGTCCGGCGCGAACACGGCAAAACCGCCCCACAGGGTTTGCATGCGATCGGTCAGGGTGCGAGCCGACCAGTGCTGGGCCGGCGTGAGCACCACCTCAACCCGGCCAGTGGCGTCCGGCACCGTCAGCGTCTGCCACCAGTCGAGTTCCTCAACCCGGGTAATACCGCGCGCGGCAAACCAGGCTTTCAGGCCTAGCGGCACCACGAACAGCGGCGAGCCACCGGGCTGGGCCGCCAGCGCGCGCACGCTGGCCTCATCCAGATGGTCGTAGTGGTTGTGCGACACCAGCACCAGATCGATTTTTGGCAACTCATCCAGCCGCAGCGCGGGCGGCTGCGCCCGCTTTGGGCCAATGGTGCGCGAGGGCGAAGCGCGCTCGGAAAACACCGGGTCGGTCAGCAGATTCAGCCCGCCGATTTGCGCCAGCACGGTGGAATGCCCCAGCCAGATCACCGCCGGCTCCATGCTGCGACCGGCGCGCGCATTGCTGGCAATGAAATCGAGCGCCGGCGCGACGCGCGGCGTCGGGGTGCTGGGCGGTGGCGGCAAGCCGTTACGCACCGCGTCCCACTGCCATTGCAGGACCGTCAGCCAGCCCTTGGGCCGGAACGGCACGTGCAGATTCTGGAAGCCCTTGGCCGTGTGATGCGGGCGTTGCGGGTCCGGCTTATAGGCGAGCGCTGCGGGTTTCATGCTCACGCAGGAGCCGACCAGTCCGGCCAGCGTCAGGCCCGACAGCGCGGCGAGTAAACGGGGGCGCGGCATGGCGCGCGTAGTCCGGATCGCACCGCCGCCTTAGCGCCGCGGCGGCATAAACATCTGCGAGAAGACTTCTTTCTCCTGCGGCGACAGGTAGCGCACGGCGCTTTCCTTACCCGCCTGACCCGGCGCGTTCAGCATTTCGGTAGCGCGCAGGCTGTCGAGCAAATCGTTGAGCTTTTCGAGCCGTTCGGCGCGGGTCAGTTGCTGGCGCTGGATGGCAGCGGTCATGGCCTTGTCTTCCTTGATCGCGTCCTCATACACCGAGGGCACGCGCGAGCCCGGCACCAGCGTCTTGCGCACCACGTGGTAGGCGCAGTCGCGCCAGTCGAGTTCACCTTTGCCCACTTCGTGCGGGCCGAGCTTCATGCCGGCTTCGGCCGAGTAACCGTACAGGCGCGTGCACTGGGCAAGTCCGTCGTTGAAGGCCTGATACGCATCCGGCCGTGGCTCTTCGACAGCCTGAGCCGCGCCGGCGAGCAGCGTGGAGAAAATCAACGGGACGAGACGAATATTGAACATGCAATGAGCTCCTGTGGTGGCCGTGCCGGCGAGCGGCGCGGCGTGAGTGTCGCAGTGCGCACCCGGACCTGCCAAGCGCGGCCTGTGCGGACCCGCGCCGCGCGCGGCGGCGCCTTTGGCCGCAGACAGCACGGATGGCTATACTCGGGTCGCCCCTCTATCAAGGACATCATCCGATGAGCGACAGCGCCGAATACACCCCGCCCGCAGTCTGGACCTGGGATTCCGAGTCCGGTGGCACCTGGGCCAAGATCAACCGCCCCATCGCCGGCGCCACGCACGAGAAAACCCTGCCGGTCGGCAAGCATCCGATGCAGCTCTACTCGCTGGGCACGCCGAACGGCGCCAAGGTCACCATCCTGCTCGAAGAACTGCTGGCGCTTGGCCATGCGGGCGCCGAGTACGACGCCTTCCTCATCGACATCAGCGCCGGCGACCAGTTCGGCAGCGATTTTGTCGACATCAACCCGAACTCCAAGATCCCCGCCCTGCTGGATCGCAGCGTGAATCCGCCGGTGCGGGTGTTCGAGTCGGCGTCGATACTCATGTATCTGGCGGAAAAGTTTGGAGCCTTCCTGCCCACGGCGCCGGCGGCGCGGGCGGAATGCCTGTCGTGGCTGTTCTGGCAAATGGGCAGCGCGCCGTATCTCGGCGGCGGCTTTGGTCACTTCTACGCCTACGCGCCGATGAAAATCGAGTACTGCATCAATCGCTTCACGATGGAGGTGAAGCGCCAGCTGGATGTGCTCGACCGCAACCTCGCCACCCGACCGTTCATTGCCGGCAACGAGTACACGCTGGCCGACATCGCCATCTTCCCCTGGTATGGCGTGCTGGTGACGGGCGATTTGTACAACGCGCAAGAATTTCTGGACGTGACCTCTTATCGCCACGTGCTGCGCTGGGCCGAGCAAGTTGGCGCTCGGCCGGCGGTTAAGCGCGGCAAGCGGGTTAATAAAGTCTGGGGACCGGCCGAAGAACAGTTAGCAGAACGCCATGATGCCGGCGATTTCACGCGCGCGGCCTCCTGAACAAGCACCGCCCGCTGCGGCCGGGGTTCGCGCGACACGCGCAGACCCCGCATGGCCAATGCAAATCGACCACACCGCCCGCCGCGGTCTTCCCGCCACCCTTCCCGGAGCAGCCGCCTGAATGACTACCCCAACACCCGCACCCACCGCCGATCTACCGCAACATCCCCACTCGCTCGGCTGGCTGGGCACTTCGGCGCTTGCGATGGGCGGCAGCAACCAGAGTGTGTTCATTCTGGGCGCCCTGCTGATTGGTCAGGGCAGCATTCCGGGACAGGGGACGGCGGCCATCCTGCTGCTGATTCTGGGCGTGGTGCTCGGTTGCATGGCGGTGCCGGGCTGGACCGAACTGCTGCTGATGTACCCGCGCCGCGTCGGCGGCATTGCGGCGACCTGCGCCGAGGCCTTCCGACCCTATAGCCCGGTGCTGGCCAATCTGGCCGGCAGTTGCTACTGGTGGGGCTGGGTGCCGACCTCGGGCCTGTGCTCACTGCTGGCGGCCACCGCGCTGCACGACTGGTACTTCCCCAACCTTCCGATCATGCCGACCGCAATGGGCATGGTGGCGGGCTTTGCCGGGCTCAACCTGCTGGGCGTGAAATGGGCGGCCCGGGTCGCCATTCCCATGGCAAGCGCCTCTGCCTTGCTGGCCTTCCTGTCGGGCCTTGGTCCGGTGGTGGATGGCAGCGTGGACTGGCAGCAGGCCACCAACCTGCATCTGACCACGCCCTTCGACGGCTGGTTTGGCGAACTGACCAGCGTGATGGCCGGCCTGTTCCTGATCGGCTTCGTCGCCCCGGCCTTCGAAACCGCCGCCTGCCACGTCGGCGAAATGAAAGATCCGGTCAAGAACCTGCCGAAGACCATGTTCGCCAGCGCTGGCATGGCCTGCCTGTTTTTCATTCCGCTGCCGCTGGTGTGGCTGGGCGTGCTGGGGCCCGAAAATCTCTCGAAAGATCTGGCCACGGTGCTGGGCCCGACCTTTGCGCCGCTGTTTGGCAACGCCGCGAAAAGCATCGCCGTGTGGTTCATGCTGCTGAATCTCTTCCTCTGCAGCCTGCAACCCCTGTGCGGCGCCCCGCGCACGCTCTCGCAACTTGGGGAAGACGGACTCATTCCCCGCGTGTTTGCCCTGCGTTCCGCGCGGACCGACGTGCCCTGGTTCGCCACCCTCTTTACGGCGGCTTTTGCGCTGTTTTTCCTCTATCTCGGCGACCCGCTGTGGCTGGTGGCGGCGACCAACTTCACCTACGTGTTTGGCGGCCTGGTGATGCCTTCGATCGCGGTATGGCTGCTGCGCCGGGACGCGCCGGACGCGCCGCGGCCCTGGCGGGCGCCGCGCGGCACGGTGGGATTAGGCGTGGTGGCCGCCGCGGTATGGGCCACGACCGCGCTGCTCGGCTTTCAGCAGTTCGACCCGCGCATCACCATTGCCGGGGTGATCCTCAACAAGGTGGCAGGCCAGCGCCACGAACAGCGGCTGCGCGAGGCCATTGCCTACTACTGTGATATACCGGTGGTGGGGGCTATCCATCGCGACGAGAAGATGGCGATCGACGAGCGCCACCTG
>JALRCR010000430.1 GCA_023257255.1 Gammaproteobacteria bacterium
AGCGACCACATCCTCGGCGCCCGCCTGCTTGAGCGCGGCAGCGGCGTTGCAGAGCGTGCCCGCCGAATCGACGATGTCGTCGACCAGCACGCAGAAGCGCCCCTCGACGTCGCCGATGATGTTCATGACCTCAGACTCGTTCGCCCGCGGGCGGCGCTTGTCGATGATCGCGAGATCGGCGTCGTCGAGGCGCTTGGCGATGGCCCGGGCGCGCACCACGCCGCCGACGTCGGGCGACACCACCACCGTGTTGGACACTTCGAGATGGTTCTTGATGTCGCGCACCATCACCGGACCGGCGAAGAGATTGTCGGTCGGAATGTCGAAGAAGCCCTGGATCTGGTCGGCGTGCAGGTCCATGGTCAGCAGGCGCTGGACGCCGACGGCCTGCAGCATGTTGGCAACCACCTTGGCCGTGATCGGCACCCGGCTCGAGCGCGGGCGGCGGTCCTGGCGGGCATAGCCGAAATAGGGGATGACGACGGAGATGCGCTCGGCCGAGGCGCGCTTGAGCGCATCGACCATGATGATGAGCTCCATCAGGTTGTCGTTGGTCGGCGCGCAGGTCGATTGCACCACGAACACTTCGCGGGCGCGCACGTTCTGGTTGATCTCGACCGTGACTTCGCCGTCGGAGAAGCGGCCCACGCTGGCGGCGCCGA
>JALRCR010000431.1 GCA_023257255.1 Gammaproteobacteria bacterium
GTGCCCTGCCCTTTGAGTTTGTAGCGCTGTTCGGCCAGGCCCTTCATCTGACTCTTGACCGTTTCAGGTCGAGCTTGAAGGATGTACAACTGGCCATCGGTGCCGTCTTTGCCCCATTCGATGTCCATCGGCCGGCCGTAGTGCTTCTCAATCACCAAGGCGTAATGGGCCAACTGCTCGACGTCTGCATCGGTCAACGAGTAGCGGTTGCGCAGCTCGGTGGGCACATCCATGGTTTTCACCAGGCGACCGCTGGCTTTCTTTTCTTCGGCCGAGGCAAACACCATCTGAATCAGCTTGGAACCCAGGTTGCGGCGAATCACTGCGCGCTTGCCCGCGCGGAGCATGGGCTTGTGCACGTAGTACTCGTCGGGGTTCACCGCGCCCTGCACCACGGTCTCGCCCAGGCCGTAGCTGGAGGTGATGAACACCACATCCTCGAAGCCGGACTCGGTGTCGATGGTGAACATCACGCCGGCCGAGCCCAGATCGGAGCGCACCATGCGCTGCACACCGGCCGACAGCGCCACCTCGGAGTTCGTAAAACCCTTGTGCACGCGATACGAGATTGCGCGGTCGTTGTAGAGCGAGGCGAACACATGCTTGATCGCTTCGAGCACATTGTCGATGCCGACGACGTTGAGAAAGGTCTCCTGCTG
>JALRCR010000432.1 GCA_023257255.1 Gammaproteobacteria bacterium
ACATCGAGAAGAAGATCGCCGAGTTCGGCGTGAAGGCCCGTGACGGCAAGCTGGGCATCGAAGAGATGACCGGCGGTACGTTCTCCATCTCCAACGGTGGCACCTTCGGCTCCATGATGTCCACCCCCATCATCAACCCACCTCAGTCGGCCATTTTGGGCGTGCATGCGACCAAAGACCGCGCCATGGTCGAAAACGGCCAAGTCGTGGTTCGCCCCATGAACTACTTCGCCATGTCGTATGACCACCGCATCATCGACGGCCGCGAGGCCGTGCTGGGCCTGGTCGCCATGAAGGAAGCGCTGGAAGACCCAGCGCGCCTGCTGTTCGACATCTAAATCCCCTTGTTTTGAATGCCCCCTGCCCAGGGGGCGTTTTTCATCCAGAAGACATTCACCATGAGCAAACAATTCGACGTCGTTGTCATCGGCGGTGGCCCCGGCGGCTACATCGCAGCCATCCGCGCTGCCCAACTCGGCTTCCAGGTCGCCTGCATCGACGAATGGAAAAACGCAGCCGGTGGCCCGGCCCCTGGTGGCACCTGCACCAACGTGGGTTGCATCCCCTCCAAGGCGCTGTTGCAGTCCAGCGAGCACTTTGAGCACGCCAACCACCACTTCGCAGACCATGGCATTTCTGCCAAGGACGTGAAGA
>JALRCR010000433.1 GCA_023257255.1 Gammaproteobacteria bacterium
TATCTGAAAGACCTGGTGGCTGAGCGCCGCAAGCACCCGGGCAACCCCGAAAACGATGTACTCACCCGGCTGATCCAGGGCGATGGCGGCGAAGCCCTGACCGAGGTGGAGCTGCTGCAAAACTGCGTCTTCCTGCTCAATGCCGGGCATGAAACCACCACCAACCTGATTGGCAATGCGCTGGTGGGCTTGCAAGAACATCCGCAGGCCCTCGCCCACCTGCAACAGGACCTGCGCGCCACCAAACAGGACGCCGCCGCCCAAGCGGCGCGGATGGAGACCGCGGTGGACGAGTTTTTGCGCTTCGAGTCGTCCAACCAGCTGGGCAACCGCCGCGCGCTGGCGCCCTGCACGGTGGGCGGCGTGGACCTGCCCGCAGGCGCGCTGATCACGCTGTGCATCGGCGCGGCCAACCGCGATCCCGCGCAATATGCCGAACCGGAGGTACTGAACCTGCGACGCGAAGGCAACAAGCACCTGGCCTTTGGCTTTGGCCCCCACCAGTGCGCGGGCCTGAGCCTGGCACGCCTGGAAGGTCGCATCGCCATTGGCCGGTTCTTGCAGCGCTTTCCCGATTACCGTTTGACCGCCACGCCCGTGCGCGGCATGCGGGCACGCTTTCGCGGCTTTTTGAACGCGCCGTTTGCCATCTG
>JALRCR010000434.1 GCA_023257255.1 Gammaproteobacteria bacterium
GTGGATGCCACGTGCCGCGACATCGGTGGCAACCAGAATCCGGGCACGACCCCGCTTGAAGTCGTCGAGAGCCCGCTCGCGCTGGGCCTGACTTCGATTGCCGTGGATCACTGCGCAACGCGCATCATCGGCCTCGATCTGACGCGCGACGCGATCCGAACCGTGCTTCGTGCGGCAAAAGACGATCAACTGGGCGTGTTCATCGAGGAGTTCGGCGATGCGGGTGAGTCGCTTGTCCTTGGGCAGCAACTCGAAGACGTGTTCGATGTCCGGCTCGGTTTCCGGTGAGCTCGCGTCGTGTCGCATCGGATTCTTCTGGTAACGACTGATGAGCTCGGAGACCGCGCCGTCGAGCGTCGCCGAGAACAGGAGTACCTGGCGGGTGGCGGGCAATCGGTCCATGATCTTCTTCACCGCCGGAAGGAATCCCATGTCCGCCATACGATCGGCTTCGTCGAGGACTGCGATCTGCACGGAGCGCAGGTCGATGTCCCTCCGACTGATGAGATCCTCCAAGCGCCCTGGGGTCGCCACCACGACGCTCGCCGAACCGATGCGACGCAATTGCGGTCCGTATCCCGCGCCGCCGAAAACCGCCGTGGCGCGGAGGTGCCGACCGACGTCCAACTGCTCCATCTCCGAACAGACCT
>JALRCR010000435.1 GCA_023257255.1 Gammaproteobacteria bacterium
GCCTGGTCGCCCATGTCGGCGCGGAAGAACCTCACCCCGGCCGGGATGGACTCGGCATGCCCGTAGGAAAGGTCGTCCAGCACGGCGACCACGAGCCCGGCGGCCGCGGCCTGCCGGACGCAATGGCTGCCGATGTAGCCGGCACCGCCCACCACGAGCACGTTCATGAAAGGCAGATAACCCCCGCCGGAGGGCCTAGGCAAGCGGGATAGGGTCGCCGGCCGCTCCAAATCCTTGCCAGCGCCGTCCCGAGCCTCCTATCTGCAGGCCTTCATGGAAACTTCGGAAACAAAACCCGGCAGCTACGATTTCCCCGCCTTCGAACAGAAGTGGCAGGCCGCCTGGAAAGCCGGCGCCACCTTCCGCACCGAGCCGATCTCCTGCGGCAAGCCGAAGTACTACGTCCTGGACATGTTCCCCTACCCCTCCGGCGCCGGCCTGCACATCGGCCACCCCGAGGGCTATACCGCGTCCGACATCCTCGCCCGCTACAAGAAAGCCAACGGCTTCAACGTCCTCCACCCGATGGGCTGGGACGCCTTCGGCCTGCCCGCCGAGCAGCACGCCATCGCCACCGGCGAGCATCCCGCCGTCCAGACCAAGCGCAACATCGACAACTTCCGCCGGCAGCTGCAGATGCTCGGCTTC
>JALRCR010000436.1 GCA_023257255.1 Gammaproteobacteria bacterium
TTCTGCGAAGAAGCTTGTCCAGTTGATGCGATTGTTGAGACTCATATTCATGAGTACCACGGCGAAAAGCGTGGTGACTTGTATTTCACAAAAGACATGTTGTTAGCGGTTGGTGATCGTTACGAGAATGAAATCGCAGCCAATAAATCAGCGGATGCTAAATACAAATGATGCTAGAACCTAAAACACTTCTTTTTTACATCTTCTCGGCAATTCTAGTGATTGCTGCTTTGCGTGTGATTACAGCGCGCAATCCAGTACATGCTGCTTTGTTCTTGGTGCTGTCATTCTTTACAGCCGCAGGTATCTGGATGCTGTTGCATGCAGAATTCTTAGCCATCTTGTTGGTCTTGGTTTATGTGGGTGCTGTGATGGTGCTCTTCCTGTTCGTGGTGATGATGCTAGATCTCGATCTAGATCACATGCGTAAGGGCTTTAAACAATTCATGCCAGTGGCTTCGTTGGTAGGTGCGGTGATTGTTGCTGAAATGTCGATTGTGTTGATTCGTGGCTTTATCGGTACAGCACAACCAGTTCAAGCGCTAAGCCCAGAAGTTGCAGCGAACAACACCAAAGCTTTAGGTACTTTGTTGTACACAGAATATTTATTTAGCTTTGAAGTGGCCGGCGTGATTTTGTTGGTGGC
>JALRCR010000437.1 GCA_023257255.1 Gammaproteobacteria bacterium
GCCCGAACGAACGACGAGCACAAGTTCAACGCCTCTCTGCTCTAGCGCAGACACCAGATGTCGACCAACGAATCCATTGGCGCCAGTGACGAGAACTCGCTGTGTCACGCGACCTTCAAACTATCCCAGCCGCACGAACAGCGATCATGCCTGATGTGGGTAGTCACGGCACCAAGCACGCGTCTCACGTGTGAGTTGGTGAGGTGTCATGTTTGTGGGCAACAATGGACGCATGGGAGCGCCGCGTGGACGGGCCGATGTAGACGTCGCCATCGTCGGCGCGGGTTTCGCCGGGCTGTACATGCTGCATCGGGCGCGCACCGCAGGTTTCAGCGCCCGCGTGTTCGAACGCGGCGGCGGTGTGGGCGGCACGTGGTACTGGAACCGCTACCCCGGCGCGCGATGCGACGTGCCGAGCCTCGAGTATTCGTACCAGTTCTCCGACGAACTGCAGCAAGAGTGGGAGTGGTCGGAGAAGTACGCGACGCAGCCCGAGATCTTGCGCTACGCCGAGCACGTCGCCGAGCGTTTCGATTTGCAGCGCGACATCTCGCTGAACACGAGCGTCGAGTCGCTCGAATGGACGGGAGATTCGTGGCGCGTGACGACGCGCGCCGGAAGTGATTCTGCGAATGGCGCGTCGAC
>JALRCR010000438.1 GCA_023257255.1 Gammaproteobacteria bacterium
GCATGTGGCGGCAAGCCGCGGACGCGCTCTTGATTCCTTTGTAGTTCGCAAAGCTGAAAAAGCTCACGGTCTGCAGCGCCGCATTGAAGGCCCAGATGTTGTTGGTAAGCGCGTATTAGCTGTTGAAGATACCTCCACCACGGGTGGATCAGTTTTAACTGCAGTTGATGCGCTAAAAGAGGCTGGCGCAATTGTGGTTGGCGTAGCTGTCATCGTAGAACGCGGAGCAAAAGAAGCTATTGAGAACGCTGGCTATAGATATTACGCAGCCTATTCACTACAAGATTTAGGTTTATAACTCTACGAGTGGTGCTTGCGAGTACTCCACTCGCGAAAGAATTCCAGCGCAACCGGGATCAAACTAACGGCAATAATCAGAGCAATCACCGGCAACAGGTATTTATCAATCGAACCTTCTAAACGATTGCCGAGCAAATACCCAGCGCCAATGATTGATTGAGTCCAAATAATTCCACCGGCAACATTCCAGATAAAGAACTTACGCGCAGGAAGTCCAGTAATACCAACCATTGGGTTTAGCAGGGTTCGTGCAAAAGGAATAAAACGAGCCAAGATAATCGCTTTCCCATACCCATATTTAGTCAGCCATTTTTCCGTTGCTTGTACTTTTTTCTGGTTAAAGA
>JALRCR010000439.1 GCA_023257255.1 Gammaproteobacteria bacterium
TGGTGTTGGTGTCCAGGACGACGCCGACGTTGACCTTCTCCACCGAGCCCGGGGCGGTCTCGCGGGTCTCCACGACGGTGTCGACGCCGTTGGTGCGCGAGCTGGAGGAGTTGTTGTAGGCGCTGTCGCCGGCGGCGCCGGCACCGGTGTCGGTGCCCTGGTCGACGCCGACGACTCCGCCGACGCCCTCGGCGGCACCGGCGCCCACTACCTGGTGCACCTCGTCGATGAAGAGGATTATCTCGCCGGAGCCGCGCTTTATCTCGTCGATGACCGCCTTTAGCCGCTCCTCGAACTCGCCGCGGTACTTCGTCCCGGCGACGAGCGAGCCGATGTCGAGGGTGAGCACGCGCTTGTTCGCGAGCGTCTCCGGCACGTCACCGGCGACGATCCGGTGCGCCAGCCCCTCGGCGATCGCCGTCTTGCCGACGCCCGGCTCGCCGTTGAGGAGGAAGCGTAGGGCGCTGTGGCCGGTTTCCTCGGCATCGGCGGCGGCCTTCAGCACGGCATCCTGTGTGGCCTTGTCCAGCGCCTCGAAGGCCTTGCGGTTGGCGATCACGGCGTTCTTGGGCAGCCAGGCCTGCACGTCGTAGTAGAACTTCAGGTGCTCGAAGAGCTTGCTGTCCACGCCCGTGGCGCCGGAG
>JALRCR010000043.1 GCA_023257255.1 Gammaproteobacteria bacterium
CCCCGGTTCACGGCGTCGCAGCAAAGGAAGCGGCCCCATGCGCGCGGCACTTCCGGGTCGTAGCTCCAGAGTTCGCGGCCGGTCTTCGCGTCGAGCGCCCACACCACGCTCCACGTGCCGGTCGTGTACATCACGCCGTCGACCACGATGGGGGTGGCGAGCAGGGTGCGGTCGGGGAGTTCAAGTCCCCAGTCGGGCTTCAGGCCGGTAACGGTTTTTTCATTGATCTGATCAAGCGGGCTGTAGCGCTGCTCGCTGTAGGTACGGCCGTAGGACAGCCAGTTGGCGCTGTCCTGTTCGTTGGCGATGGCCGCGCCATCGACCGTGGTCGCCGCGCCGGCGGCCTGCCCGACGCCTAGCAATGCCGCCAGCCCAAGGGCCAGCGAAAGACCTCGCTGTCTGCTCATGACCGTACTCCCCATGCCTGTTGTTGTCGTTCGGGCCGCTAGCTGCGGCGGCGGCGCCCCGGTCTTATGCCGTGAGTCGCCCGGTGCGGTAGTCATTCACCGCCTGTTCCAGTTCATCCCGGGTGTTCATCACGAACGGCCCGTACTGCGCCACGGGCTCGCCTATGGCGCGCCCGGCCACCAGCAGCACGCGGCCGCCGCGCGGGCCGGCGCTTAAAGTGAGTTCGTCGCCGTCGTTCAGAATCGCCGCGCTGCCCATCGGCACCGCCGTGCCGGCGGCCTGCACGCTGCCTTCGAAGGCATAGAGGAAGGCGTTAAGGCCCGCTTTGACCGGCAGGGTAATGCTGGCGCCGGCGTCGAGCATCACATCTGCGTAAAGCGGTTCGGTGCTTAAACCATTGATGGGGCCGGTGGCGCTGCTGCCGTCGAGGCTGAGGCTGCCGGCCACCAGTTTCACCCGCGCGCCGGGGGCGCTTAGTACCGGCATTTCCTCGGAGGGAATATCGCGGTAGCCCGCCGGTTTCATTTTTTCTTTCGCCGGCAGGTTGATCCACAGCTGAAAGCCGCGCAGCAGGCCGGCCGTCTGCTGGGGCATTTCGGAATGGATGATGCCGCGGCCGGCGGTCATCCACTGCACGCCGCCGGCTTTCAGGTCGCCGCGATTGCCCAGATGGTCCTCGTGCAGCATGTGCCCGTCGACGATGTAGGTGACGGTCTCGAAACCGCGGTGCGGGTGGGCCGGGAAGCCTTCGATGTAATCGTCCGGGTCGTCGGACGAGAAAAAATCGAGCATCAGGAAAGGGTCGAGGCGCGCCCCCGGATGCTGGCCCAGCGCGCGTTTCAGTTTGACCCCGGCGCCATCGCTGGTGTCGACCGCGCGGTAGCTGGTAAGGACGGTTCGGGCGGTCATGGGCGGGCTCCGGCTGGTGACTGGCGGCTACAGTACGAGGGTGTTCCGCGCCTTGCCAAGCGCGACGAGCGAGCAATTGCCGCCGTCGAGCAGCAATTCGGTGACCGAGCAGTAGTCGGGTTCAAACACGACCAGCCGCTCGTCGCCCATCGCGCGGCCCACCAGTGCGTTGATGACCATGAAGTGGGTGAAGAAAACCGTCTCTGTCTGACAGGCCAGCAGCGCCTGCCAGGCCCGCTCGCGCCAGGCGTGGAGCGGGGCGTCGACCGCTGGCCAGCGGGCGGCCATGATTTCCGTCAGCCAGGCCCGCCGCGCGTCCAGCGGCACGCCGGCCGAGGGCAATTCCCGAACCCCGTCTTCGATGCTGACCGGCCGGCTCCAGTGGGCGGCCAGCGGCGCCGCCGTTTGCTGGGCCCGCTGCAGCGGACTGCTAACGAGGCGGGCGGCGGCCTGATTGGGCACCGGGCCCGAAAACTGCGGCAGCAGCGCCCGCGCCTGCGCATGGCCGGCTTCGGACAGGCCTGGGTCAACGGCGGTGTCCCAGCTGGCGGCGGCTTCGCCGTGGCGGATGAGGTAAATGCGGACGGGGTGGGACATGCGACGCGCTCGTGAATAGGACCGAGCCGCATTCTGGCTTGCCAAGCCGGACAGACCAAGCCGGCGTCCCCCGCAGGCGGCGGTGGGCCATCCGTGTCGGAGCGGCCGGTCGGCCGCGGTAAAAGAGTTGTGATAGCGCCCGGAAGAATCGCGGCGAACGCGCCGCTCCGACAGGGGAAGGCGGGTGCGGCGTGCAATCGCGGGGGCGCTCCGGCATATTCGCCCGCCACAGCCATTCCCCGAAAGAAAGCCCGCTACGCATGAGCGACGAACTGCTGGAACGACACGCCCACCGCCGAATTGCGTTTGAAGGCGCCTGCAATTGCCGCGATCTCGGGGGCTTGAAGACCACCGATGGCCGGCGCACCCGGACGGGCGTGGTCTATCGCTCTGACGCCCTCGCGACGCTGACGGTGGGCGACCAGGCGGCACTGGCCGAACTGGGCGTGCGGGCGATCTACGACCTGCGAACCGAGGACGAACGCACCCGCCACCCCAACCGGCTGCCGGTCCCGCCGCCGGTGCAGCACGCCTTCGGCTTTATTCCGCAGGGCAATCTGAACATGTTCGAGGCGGTGAACAGCGGCGTCTGGTCGGCGGAGGACACCCGCCGTGCCATGCAGAGCCAGTACGAGCGGCTGATCCTCGACCACACCGACTGCCTGGCCGGGGTTTACCGGGGCCTGCTGCGCGAGGAGGGCCGACCGGCGGTGCTTCACTGCGCGAGCGGCAAGGACCGCACGGGCATCGCGAGCGCCGTGCTGCTGCTGGCCATCGGGGTGGGTAGGCAGGACGTGATTGAGGACTATGTGATCTCCAACTTCCAGCGCCGGCCGGTGGCCTTGTTCACCGACGGCGCACCGGCCGCCGCGGTCGAGCAAATCATGTGCGCCAGCGCGGACTACCTCGACACCGCGCTGAAAGCTGCCGAGCGGGTGTTTGGCTCCGTCGACGATTTTCTGGCCCGCGGCGTGGGCCTGAACGATCTGGAGCGGATCGCGCTCGCCGAATTGCTGGTCGGATGATCGAAGTTCAGCCGCCATTCAAGTTCACGCCGGCACAGTGCGCCTCACCAGTCGGCGCTCGGCGGACGCGGCGCTAAGCGGAACAGGCGACAACAGGCGAAGCTTCTCACGATGTTGTGGCTTACCGACCGTCGATTGGCCAAACTCCCCCTCCTCTCGCGACCCCTGCTGGTGGTCGCGGGAGTCTTCCTTCTCCTGCTCAAGGCCTCGGCCGGCGACCCCGCCACCGAGGCCTTTTTGCGTGGCAAGGCCGAATTCGAGCGTCACGCTTTTGCGCCCGCGCTGGCGGCCTTCGAGCAGGCCCTGCGATCCCGGCCCAAGCAGCCCGTCTACCTGCTGTGGGCGGGCCGGGCCGCCGGCCGGCTGGCCGAGGAGGCCGGTCCCTTTAAGGCCTTTAGCCTGGCGCGCAAGACCCGTGAGTGCTTCGAGCTCGCCTATGCGCTGGCCCCGAGCGACCCCGAGGTCGTGGCCGATTTAGCCGAGTTCTACGAAAAAGCCCCGGGCTTCGTAGGCGGCAACGCCGAGGCGGCCCGCCGCCTGCGCGCCGAGTTGAAAGCGCTGCGCGGCGTGCCCTGATCTGCCGGTAGCACGCGACCAGCGCCTCTGTCAGGATCGCGCCCTCCCCAGCTGTCGGAACACCCTGTGAACGAGCACGTGATTGCCCCGCCCGCCCTCCGCGCCGACCGCGTTCGCCACGAGCAGGGCAAGGTGCAGCAGCGCCTGCGCCGCGCGGTGGGCAAGGCGATTGCCGACTTCAACATGATTGAAGCCGGCGACCGGGTGATGGTCTGTCTGTCGGGCGGCAAAGACTCCTACACCCTGCTCGACATCCTGCTCGCGCTGAAGAAGAAAGCCCCGATCGACTTTGACCTCATCGCGGTCAATCTTGACCAGAAGCAGCCGGATTTCCCCGAACACATCCTGCCCGAGTACCTCACCGCGCTCGGCGTGCCGTTCCATATCCTGGAGCAGGACACCTACAGCGTGGTCAAACGCGTGGTGCCGGAAGGCAAGACCATGTGCGGCCTGTGCTCACGCCTGCGGCGGGGCAGCCTCTACACCTGGGCGGCGGCCAATGGCATCACCAAGATCGCGCTGGGTCACCACCGCGATGACATCGTGGAAACGCTGTTCCTGAACATGTTCTTCGGCTCGAAGCTGAAGGCGATGCCGCCCAAGCTGCAGTCCGACGACGGTGCGCACATCGTCATTCGACCGCTGGCCTACTGCCGCGAAGAAGACATCACCCGCTACGCCGAGGCGCGGGCGTTCCCGATCATTCCGTGCAATTTGTGCGGCTCGCAGGATCATCTGCAACGCCGCGCCATCAAGCAGATGCTGCACGACTGGGAGCGGGCGCATCCGGGGCGGGTTGAAAACGTGTTTCGCAGCCTGCAGAACGTCACGCTCTCTCACCTCGCCGACCCGGTGGCCTTCGATTTTGCCGGCCTGGGCAGCAAGCCCGACGCGCCGCGACTCTCCGCCGTCGAGTGGCTGATGGAGAACCCGGCGGGCTGAGGTCCCGGGCGCCCTACGGGGGCGTTTGGCGGGTGTTGGCGTTGAGCCGCGCCAGCATCAGCGGATCAAACGGCAGACGACGGGTCGAGACCTGCGCATCGGCAAACAGCACCGTGTGCGGGTAGGGCGCGACATAGCCGGTGCCACCCACGTAGACGTCCAGCCAGAAGGTTTCCGGCAGGCTGCCGGTGGTGGTCTGGTTGCGGAAAATGATGCCTGTGAAGCGGTTTACCAGCTCGCCGTTTAGCCAGTAGGCGACTTCGCCATCCGCGCGCGGCGTGCCGTCTGCATTCACCCCGTTCAGTTTCACCATCTGGTCGATGACGACAAATTCGCCCTTGGGCAGCGGCCGCGTGCTCCAGCGGACGTCGCCGTTGAGGCTTTCGTGGTTGAGGCGGTAGACGTAAGTGCCCCAGCCCTGATGGCTCGCCGTCCAAGCGCCCGCTATCGGGTTGGCCCGGTTGGTGCGCGCCGACCAATGCAGGCCGTCGGCCTTCCGGCCGCCCCAGCCCGCGATGCCGCCAGAGCGCACCGTGGCGCCCGTATTGGCGAGCCCCGGATACTTGCCGCCGGTGGTGGCCGGCCAGTCGTAGGCTATCCGCATCACCATGCGTGAGAACATCAGCTCGCTGCGGCGTGCGGCCGGGATCGGGTAGTGAATGGAGGCGCCGGTGGCGCCGCCCGTCGGCACCGTCACCAGCAACATGCCGTTGCCCTGAATGCCGGTGACCGGCGTGCGCAACAGGCTGCTCCGCCAGCCGGTGGCGCGCAGGTCAAGCACCACATCGCTCGCGGTGCCGGTGGGGCCGGGCAGGCCGGTGCCGTCCAGCTGGCGCAGATGCGGGTCGTTGCGATAAATCTCGAAGCGCCCGCCCACGCTGCCGCTGAATATTTTGGTAACGTCGATACGCAGCGGGCCGGCTCGGGCACAGCGCAACAGAATCACGCGGCGCGTGGAGGGCAGCATCCGGTCCCAGTTGCGCAGCGTGGAGGAGTCGAGGCGTGCTTCCAGCAGGGGCAGCGCCTCACCGCAGCGCACCGCGCCTACCGCCGGCATCACCCCTTTGAAGACCAGCCGCAGGTCTGCGATCGGACTTTCCACCTGCACCGTGCCGACCGCCGTCAAGGCGCTGGAAATCGCCAGCGGCTGCGGGCCCCAGCGCTGGCCACTCGCGTCCAGCCAGTCGCCCAGCGAGCGCTCCCACTGCAATTGCAGGGCGTCGTTGGTATTCGAACGTGACGCGTCCGCCGCCCATTGGCTGGCCGGATCGCCGGGCGGCGGCAGGGCCAGCGGCGCCGGGCCCAGTTGCAGGCAGCCCGGCTGGAAGGCCTTCGCGTCGGACCAGTCGGCCTGATAGCTGCCGCAGGGCGGCACGGTGTTTTGCGCGTGCGTGCTGCCCAGCCACCAGAGCGGCAGTACCAGTATCGCCAGCGTCAGCAGGCCGCCCAGCGCAATGTCCTTGCCTCGCATCAGCACAATCTCCCGGAGGGCGCAGGAACCAGAGCGAAATGCCTTAAGGTGTGTCCTGACCCTCGGCGATCCTAGGGCCTTGGGCCAAGGCCCGACCCGCCTGCGATCAAGTCATGGCCCATTTGCGTCCGCAGGACGTAGGGCCTGCAGTCCCCGTGCGAAGGAACCCCGTCCATGCGTGCCAGCTCCGATTTCCCCCGCGATTCCGCGCACGCCCACGATGAGTCCCAGCAATACCGCTGGCCCGATATTTTTCGCCTCGCGCTGCCCCATCGCCGGCGCCTGACGATCGCGCATCTGGTGGCGCTGGCCGCCGCCCTCTGCGCGGTGCCGGTGCCGCTCCTGATGCCCCTGCTGGTTGACGAAGTCCTGTTGCACAAGCCGGGCACCTTGCTCGCGCACCTCAACCCGCTCTTGCCGGCCCACTGGCAGACGCCGCTCGGCTATGTGCTGGCGATACTTGCGGTGACGGTGCTGCTGCGGCTCGCCACGCTGGTGCTGCAGGTGTGGCAGCAGCGCGAGTTTTCGCAGGTCGCCAAATCGCTCATCTTCACCCTGCGCGAACGGCTGCTGCGACGGCTGGAACGCGTGTCGATGGCGGAATACGAAGGGCTGGGCGGCGGCACGGTGGCCTCGCATCTCACGATCGATCTGGCGACCATCGACAGCTTCACCGGCGAGACCATCAGCCGGCTCCTGATTGCGATCCTTACGCTGACCGGGGCGGCCGGCGTGCTGCTGTGGATGCACTGGCAGCTGGCGCTTTTCATTCTGCTGATGAATCCCGTCACGGTCTACGCCACGGTGCTGATCACCCGCCGCACCAAGGAACTGAAGAAGCGCGAGAACGCCGCGCTGCAGGCGTTTCAGGAAGCGCTGACCGAAACGCTGGAAGCCATTCATCAGCTGCGCGCGGCGAATCGCGAGCGGCATTACTTGAACCACGTGATCGATCTGGCGCGCGAGATTCGCGTGCATGCGGCCGCCTTCTCCTGGCGCAGCGACGCGGCGAGCCGGCTGTCGTTTGCGGTGTTTCTGATCGGCATCGACGGCTTTCGCGCGGTCGCGATGCTGATGGTGGTGTTCTCATCGCTGACGCTGGGTCAGATGATCGCGGTGTTCGGCTATCTGTGGTTCATGCTGACGCCGGTCGACACGCTGTTTTCGCTGCGCGTGTCCTGGCAGGCGGCGCGTGCCGCGCTGGAGCGCGTGAATCGCCTGCTCGCACTGGCGCAGGAGCCGCAATACCCGGCGCTGCATAATCCCTTCGCGGGACAACGCACCAATGCACTCACCCTGCGCGAGATCCGCTTTCGCTATGGCGACGGCCCGCTGGTGCTGGACGGCATTAACCTGCACATCGCGCCCGGCGAGCGCGTGGCGCTGGTTGGCGCCAGCGGCGGCGGCAAATCTACGCTGGTACAGGTCATTCTGGGGCTGTATCCGCCGGCCTCGGGCGACCTGCTGATCGACGGCGTGCCGGTGCAGGAGATTGGGTTTCAGCGTATTCGCGGCCACATCGGTACGGTGCTGCAGCACCCGGCGCTGTTCAACGACACGGTCGCAAACAACCTCACGCTGGGTGCTGCATTCAGCGAGGAAGCGCTATGGTCGGCGCTGCGCGATGCCGAACTGGCGGACTTTGTGGCGGCAATGCCCCACGGGCTGCAAAGCGTGATTGGGCGCGACGGGATTCGGCTGTCGGGCGGCCAGCGTCAGCGTCTCGCGATCGCGCGCCTGCTGTTGAACGACCCCAACATCGTGATTCTGGATGAGGCCACCTCCGCGCTCGATCAGGAGACGGAAGCGAAGATCCACGCCGCGCTGCGCCGACGTTTGAGCGGCCGCACGATGCTGATCGTGGCGCATCGCCTGTCGGCCGTAAAAGAAGCCGACCGCGTGTGCGTGTTCGACGACGGCCGCATTGTGGAGCACGGCCGACACGAAGAATTGCTGACCCAGGGCGGGGTGTACGAGCGCCTTTACGGCGGGGCCGCTACTTCAGCAGCCCCCTGAGCTGCGCCAGCGTCGAGCGTCCCGTGACCCGCGCGGCGGCGGCGTCTTCGGGCGAATCATCCATCCGCAGTTCTTCGCGCGGCAGTTCTTCCAGAAAGCGGCTCGGCTGACAGGATTCCACTTTGCCGAATCGCTTGCGCGCCTTCACCCAGGACAGCGCCAGCGTTTGCTCGGCGCGGGTGATGCCGACATACGCGAGCCGTCGCTCTTCCTCGATGGTGTCGGCTTCAATGCTGGAACGATGCGGCAGCAGGTTCTCCTCAAAGCCGACCAGATACACGTGCGGAAACTCGAGTCCCTTGGCCGCGTGCAGCGTCATCAGTGACACGGCGTCTTCCTCGTCTTCGCTGTCCTTGCGTTCGGCAATGTCGTAGAGCGTCAGCGCGGTGACGATGTCGGCCATGTTGCGGCCCTCGTCGCGGTCGGCGATGCGCCCCACCCAGTTCATCAGTTCACCCACGTTATTCCAGCGGCGGGTGGCGTCTTGCTCGGTGTCGCTGGTTTGCTTGATCCAGTCCTCGTAGCCAATATCCGCCAGCATCACCCGTAGCAATGCCAACGGCGGCTCGTCTTCGGCGCGGCGATGCATGGTCTCAACCCACTGCACGAACTCCTGCGCGGGCTTGAGGCTGCGGGGCGCGATTTTGCTGAAGAAGCCGTGCTCGCCGACTGCGTCTTTCAGACTGCACTGGGCGTCGGATGCGGCCTTGACCAGCACTTCCAGCGTGGCCGTGCCGATGCCACGGCGCGGCGCGTTGATGACGCGCAAGAGCGCGTTGTCGTCGCCCGGATTGGTGACCAGCCGCATGTAGCACACCAGATCCTTGATCTCGGTGGCGTCGAAAAACGAACGCGCGCCGGAAATGACATACGGGATCTCGCGTTCGCGCAGCGCCTGCTCGAAGGGTCGTGCCTGATAGTTGCTGCGAAAGAGGATGGCGTAGTCGCTCCACTTTCGCGTGTGCATCATGCGGTGATGCCCGATGTCGTTGGCGACGGTGTCGGCCTCGCTGACTTCATCACTCGCCGCGCGCACGCGAATTTTGTCGCCGTGCCCACGTTCGCTCCAGAGCTTCTTGTCGAACACATGCGGGTTGTGCGCGATGAGCTTGTTGGCGGCTTTCAGAATGACGCCCATCGAGCGGTAGTTCTGCTCCAGCTTGATGACTTTCAGCTGCGGAAAGTCGCGCGCCAACGTGGCGAGGTTTTCGGGACGCGCGCCGCGCCAGGCGTAAATGGACTGGTCGTCGTCGCCCACCGCGGTCAGCCGGCCCTCGGGCTGCGCGAGCAGCTTGATCAGTTCGTACTGCGCGCTGTTGGTGTCCTGATATTCGTCGACCAGCAGCCAGCGCAGTTTGACCTGCCAGCGGAAACGCAGATCCGAATCTGCCCGAAACAATTGCACCGGCAGCGTGATGAGATCGTCGAAGTCGACCGCGTTGTAGGCCTTCAGCGTTTTCGCGTATTCGCCAAAGCAGCGGGCAGCGGCTTTGTCCCGCGGGTCGCTGGCGGTAGACACCGCTTGCTCCGGGCTAATCAACCCGCTTTTCCAGTTGGAAATGGCGCTGGCGAGCTGGCGGGCGTCGAAGTCGTTGGAGCCCAGCTGGCGGCGCGCAATATCGGCAATCACGCTTTCCACGTCGCGCATATCGAACAGCGTGAAGCGCTCGCGATAGCCAATGGCCGCGTATTCCTCGCGAAGGATCCGAAGCCCAAGCCGGTGAAACGTGGAGATCCAGGGTTTGGCGCGCCCGCCGCGCGGCAAGAGCGGCGCGACCCGCTCGCTCATTTCGTGCGCGGCCTTGTTGGTGAAGGTGATCGCTGCGATGTGGTCGGGTGCGACGGCGCACTGCGTGACGAGGTAGGCAATTTTCTGCGCGATTACCCGCGTCTTGCCGCTGCCCGCGCCGGCCAGCACCAGCAGCGGGCCGTCGGTGTAGCGCACGGCCTCACGCTGCGGGGTATTCAGATCACTCATGACGGTGCGAGATCCGGTGCCCTAGAAGCGGTAGTTGATGCCAAACCGCAGCACGTCCTCGCTGTACGCCTGACGCTCGCGCGCGCCGGGATACATCGGGCTAGTGTCGACCAGCTCGGTGCCAAAGTCGGCGTGGTGATAGTCAACGAGCAGGCTGGCGTGGGCGCCGATGCGGTGTTCGACGCCAAGTCCCAGCGCCCAGCCGGTTTGCCAGTCGGTCTGGGTAATCGACGTGACCTGATCGGGCGCAAAACTGCAGGCGCCGGTGCAGCCAAAGCTGCGCGAAACGCGCGCGATCGAAAGCCCGGTGCTGGTGTAGAACAAGGTGGCGCCATCGTTGAACAGATAACCGAGGCGCGGCCCCAGGGTGGTCGCAAAATTGGACGTGAACTTGATCGGGTCCTCATAGCTGCGGTCGCTGTCCACATTGCTGGGCACGCCGTTCAAACGCTGATAGGTGAAGGTGTTCAAGTCGCGGATCTGCGCCTCTGCGCCAAGTCCGAGCACCCAGCGCGCGGTGAGCAACAGGTCGTAGCCCGCAGAGATCGAGAAGAGGCCGCCGTCGGTGTCGGTCTTGGTCGAAAAGGCGTAGGTCGGGTCGCTGGGGATTTCGAGGCCATCGTCATGGCCCGCCGCGTAGCCAAGTCCGACGCCCACGTAGGCGCCGCTGTAAGGGGCGGCGTGGGCCGCGCTGACCGCGCCCAGACCGAGGGCGAGCAGGGCGAGCGACCGGAATGCGTATGTGGACATGAAACGGGACCTCATCGTGTGGGGCAGAGCGCGCGTTGGCGTTGGGCCTGGGTGGGCCCGTGATCCGGGCAGGGCGCGGAGTGTAGCGAAATCCGGTGGCGGATTATCGCTTGCTGTGCGAACCCCGGGCGTGGCTACACTGTGCGCCATCGCCCATCGGAAGCACCGGTATGAGCACCAGCCTCGCGCTCGACTCTGTTGGCCCCGTCCCGCGCGCATCGGCGCTGGTCGCGCTGTTGTGGACGGGCTTCCTGCTGGTCTGCCTGTTCTATGCGGTGCTGGCCGCCGACTACTTCATCAGCTTTGCGGCCGGCCGCGAAGGCTTGTGGCTGCGCCTGCTGGCGTGGAGCGTGGGCGACGAGTACGCCCTGGGCGCGGGCTCGGTGCATCGCGCCCAGCACGCGGCCTACAGCGCCGGTCTGCCGTTCATGCTGATGCACACCACGCTGGCCGCGATTTCGATGGCGCTGGGGCCGTTCCAGTTCATGAACGGGCTGCGCCAGCGGCGCCCGGCCTTGCACCGCGCGATGGGCAAAATCTATCTGCTGGCGGAACTCGTCAGCATGAGCGGCGGGATGATGTATCTCGCCATTACCGGGCTGGACGGGGTGTACACCGGGGCGCCGTTTGCGCTGGGGCTGTGGGGCCTGAACGCCATGGTGCTGGTCTCCGGCTGGCTGGCCTACCGGGCGATCCGTCGCGGCGAGGTCGCGCAGCATCGGGCTTGGCTGGCGTATAACTTCGGGCTGCTGCTGACCGCACCGGGCTTGCGCATCCTGTGGGCCCTGTATGGCCTTGCCCTGCCGGGCTGGACGCAGGCCGAGACCAACCTCGCGATTACCACCTTCCTGCTGCCGCTCTGCGCCATGGTCGGTCTTTGGTGCCTGAGCATCGGGCGCTGGCCGGCGCCCACGGCCAGCGTGCCGCTGCCACCGCGCGGGTTGCCGGGCGTTGCCCGGGCGTTGGGCGGGGTCTGTCTGCTGCTGGTGGCGGACCAGTTTCTGCTGCGCTGGTCGGGCGCGACCGGTCTGCTGGGCAGCCATGCCAGCGCCGAGGCGATCGCCCATGAGGCGGCGGCGATCGCCAACTGGCGCGGGCTGTTTGTGGTGTATGTCGCGGCGCTGGCGGCGGTGCTGTGGCTGGGGCCTTCGCTGTGGGAAAACCCGCAGCGGCTGCGGAATCGTCTGGGGGGTTACCTGGGCTGCAGCGCGCTCGCGGCGCTGTGCGGGATGGCCATCGGCACGGTGCTGGGGACCGGCGCCGCCGGCGGACTGTCGATGCCCAGCTACTGGTGGGGCTTAAGCCTGCTGTGGGGCGTTTGCCTGTTGCTGGCAGGGCTCGCCTCGCGTCGCGCGTGCTGGGCGCTGGTTCAACAATGGACCGTGCTTGGCCACGGCATCGCGCTGTCGCCGCTGGTCTGGCTGCTGGCCGCGCCCGCCTTACGAGCCAGCTTGGGCTTGAGCCCGCAGGACGCCTGGCTGACCGGGGCAATCGCCGGTTTTGCGCTGATGTTTATCCTGGCGCATGCGGTCAACGTGGCCGGCTTGGCGCGGGCCGCGCCCCGCGCGGTGCTGCGCTGAAGGTCGCGGGGCAACCGGGCATGTCGAACAGGCACCGCGGACACCAGCACGACTGGGAAATTCGCATCGGGCACCGGCAGGTGTTCGGGCGCGGCTTCCAGCGCCGCTTCTGGGGCGATCTTTTTCACCAGTGCATGGCGATGTCGTGGGGACGGCTGGCGCTCTGGTACGCCGCCTACATGCTGACGGTAAATCTGCTGTTCGCCATCTTGTTCTGGCTGGTGCCCGGATCGGTCACCGGTCCGCGCAGCCCTAATTTTGGCGAGGTCTTTTTCTTTGCCTTCGAAGTGTTTGGCACCGTCAGTTTCGGCGGCTTCCTGCCGGGCAATTTGTACGGCCATGCGGTGGCGATGGCGGAAATTATTGTGGGCATTGCCAGCTTCGCGGTGATGACCGGCTTGAGCTTCGCCCGCTTCACGCGACCGCGGGCGCACGTGCTGTTTGCCCGTCATCCGGTGCTGACCGAGCGCGACGGCCAATGGACCTTCAGTCTGCGGGTGGCCAACAGCCGGCATAATTTTCTGTCCGACGCGCAGGCCAAGGTCTGGTACATCGCGACCGTGGGCGAGGGGCCGGACCGCACCCGCCGCTTCCAGCGCCTGACGCTGGAACGTGACGACAGCCCGCTGTTCGCGCTTAGCTGGACGCTGTTCCACCGGGTGGACGCCAGCAGCCCGCTTTTTGGTGAAACGGCGGACTCGCTGACGGCGCGCCGCGCCGGCTTTTCCGTGATCATCAGCGGGCATGATGAAACCTACGGCCAGGAAGTGCGTGCCCGTCACTATTACGAGCACGACGACCTACGCTGGCATCACCGCTACACCGACATTTTCAGCATCCACGACGACGGCGTGGAGCACGTGGACTTCGGCCGCTTCCACGAGGTTGAACCGCTGGCGCGGGAAGACTGAGCCGCTAGCTGAACAGAATGAAGTCTGAGGCTGCCGGCGCGCTGCTGCCGCTGAGCGTGATGGTTGCGATCAGGACCGGCGCCTTCGCCCCGCTACCATCGCTGTCGTAGAGCAGCTGGTCCTTAGCCGGGTTGTAGATGAGGTAGTCGTTGCCGTCGTGGGCGGTGCTGCCCACGCGATAGTTGGCGGCCGCCAGCAATTTGCCGTCGGTGGTGCCCGGCAGCTTGCGAAAGACGTCATCGTCCAGCCCGATGTAATCATCGCGCTTGGAGAAGTCTTTAATCCGGTCCGCATTGCTGGCCACGAGCGAGCTGTCGAATACGAACAGGTCCGAACCGCTGCCGCCGGAGAGCGTGTCGGCGCCCGCATTGCCCGCGATGAAGTCTTCACCCGCGCCGCCGGCAAGCGTGTCGTTACCGCCGACTCCGCTGAGCACATTGGCGCCGCTGTTACCGGTAATGACGTTGCGCAGGCTATTCCCGAAGCCAACGAGGTCGGCTGATCCGGTCAGCGTGAGATTTTCCATGAAGCGATCCAGCGTCCAGTCGATGCTGCTGTACACCCGATCGACCCCGCCCGGATCTGCGTTGCCGCTCATGGGTTCGTCGGTGAAGTCGTAGTAATCGTCGACGTAGTAGGTATCGTTGCCGGCGCCGCCGCGCATGAGGTCGGCCCCGGTTTCGCCGTTCAGGATGTCGTTACCGCCTTCGCCCCACAGGATGTCTTCGCCGGTACCGCCGCGCAGGTGGTCTGCGTAGTCGTTGCCCCACAGCAGGTCGTCGCCGGTGTACATGCTGGCGATGTTCACCGTGCCCAGCTCGTAGATGTTGGTATAGAGGTCCATCTCCGACAGGCTGATCATTTCGGTCAGGCCGTCGGCGGCGTAGTAGCGGATGGCGGTGAGGTTGAGTTCGCCGGTGAACTGCTGCAGCACCGGGTCGAAAGCAGCGATGCCGGTAATGGTCATGTACGACCACGGCGCACCGGTGACCTCGTAGGCGAGGGTGTAGTCATCCAGCGCGCCCAGGAAATAGCTTTGCACCGAGGGGTCGGCCACCACGATGCCCACGCCGTTCACATAGCCGCTCATGTCCAGCCCGCGACCGAGGCTGTTATAGGCAAGGAGATCCATCTGCATTGCTCCGCACGGGGGAGCCTAATTAAGCCCTGCAGGGCAGCCGCTGGCTAGCGGAGAAAGCGCGAGAAAAGGGCGGCGTTTTGCCCGGTTTTAGCGGTGGGGTGTACTCCCCCCCCGAAAGCACGAACTGCGGTCAGCGCTCAAACTGAAAGATGCACAAAATGCGAGGCCGCTACATGCGGCCTTTTTTGTGGGCGAAAGAAGAAGCCGGCAAATTGACCGGCATTTAGCCTCGTAACTGTCGGGACTCGCTTCTGCGGGCAAGCGTTCATCTATCCCAGTCAATTTTGAGCGTCCTGCTCCCCCAGCCGTTGCCCCCACATCTGGCGCGCCCACCACAGCGCCAGCAGCGCGTGCGCGCAGAGCACCGCCACGGCACTTAAGGCCCGCTCGGGATCGGGGCGGAGCAGCAGGCTGAGCGTCTCGCCGCCGGCGAGGCTCGCGATCGACGGCAACAGCCAGTAGGCCAGTGCGAGGTAGATCAGCTGGGAAGTTTCCACACCGCGCCGCGGGGCGCGACAGGCAATGCCGAATAGGACGGCCAGATCGCGCGTGGCGTAGAGCAGTAGCGCCAGCGCGCCGCCGCCGGTGAGATGCACGACCGTCTTCTCCATCGCCAGTTGACCACCGCCCAGCACGCCGGCCAGCACGGCCAGGGGCAGCGCGTAGGCCGCGGCGACGGTCCACAGGGGCGCTTCCTCCGCCACCCGCCGCCACAGTCCGCGCGCGGCGTAGCCAAGCAGTCGGCGCGGCATGAGCGGGTCGGTGCCGAAGGCCATGGCGCAGACGTAAGCCGCCAACAGCGCGCCGCAGAGGCCCAGCGTGCAGATCTGCGTGACCCAGGCCAGCGGCGTGGTGTTGGGGCCGTACAGCCAGCCGGCATAGAACACAGCGACGAAGCCAATGAAGCCGCCCAGCGCCCACGGGCGGGTGCGGACTTTCAGCTCGTCGCACATCAGGCGATAGCTGCCAAACACCAGCCAGCTGGCGAGCGCCGCCAGCACGCAGGCACTGAAAGCCAGCGATGGAAAATCAAACCCGTACCAGTGCTGCACGCCTTCAACGCTTTTGAACAGCGCACTGCCCACCGCATACAGCCCCAGCGTGGCCGCCAGTCGCAGACTGACCGACATTCCCGCGGGCTGGCCGCGCTGCGCCAGCATCAGGCCGCCGATCAGCGCGCCGGCATGACAAGCCACCGCGCCGGCGGTCAGGGCGAGCAGCATCCACAGCGCCTCGCTGCCCGGCGCCACGCTGAGCAGATAGACGCCGGCGGCAACGCCGCCGCAGGCCCAGGCCACCGCCGGTGCGCCCAGCAGCTTGCCCCAGAGCATCCGCCAGGGCGACAGCGCAGACATGCGCTGCTGGTCCCAGGTGCGACTGCGTAATTCGTCTATCAGCGAGCGGCCGCACAGGTGCGCGCCCCACGCCACCGTAAAGATGGCGATACAGCCCAGCGCGGCGTTCGCGGTGATTGCGCCCGGCAGGCGACCGTTGGCGAGCCAGGCCAGCACCAGAATGGCGCCCAGCGCGGCGAAGGCGCTGGTCAGGCGCGGGCGGGTCCATTCCTGCCAGAGATTGCGTTGGAACTCAGGATTCATGGACGCCTCGTCGGTCGTTCAGGGTGTCCAGATAGCGCTGCTGCAAGTCCGTTGTCACCGTCTGCAGGGCCGCCACCGGCAGTTGTTGGGCGAGGAGCGCCGCGAGCAGCGCGCTCTGGGCCGATAGATCCCCGTGGAACTCGAAGTGCAGCAGGCTACCGTCCTGGCGGACGGCCGCGACGCCCGGCTGTGCCGCCAGCACCAGCGGGGCGGTGGGCGCGGGCGCCGCCAGGGTCAGCAGCAGCTGGCGGGATGCCGCTACGGCGGGCGCTAGCGCCAGCGCCTGCAGCGGCAGCACGCGGCCGGCTTCGATAATCAGCATATGCGTGGCGTAGGCCTCGAGCTCGGCCAGGATGTGCGAAGACACCAGCAGCGTCATGCCTTGCGCCTGCAGGTCGCGCAGCAGCGCGGCCAGCGCGATGCGCGCTTCGGGGTCCAGCCCGGCGGCGGGTTCGTCCAGCACCAGCACGCGCGGGCGATGGATGATGGCCTGCGCGATGGCCAGCCGCTGGCGCAGCCCGCGCGACAGCGTGCCGGCGGCCTGCGTCATGCGGTCCGCCAGCCCCAGCGCGGTGGCGGTTTCGCTTACGCGCGCGTCCAGCCCGTGGTGGAGGCCGTTGGCGGCGGCGGCATAGCGCAGGCACTGCGCGACGCTGAGGGTTTCGTACACGCCGAAGAAATCTGCCAGATAGCCAATGCGCTCGTGCGAACGGCGGGGCTCTTCGATGACGTCGATGCCGTCGACCTCTATCGAGCCCGACAGCGGGCGCTCCAGCCCGCACAGGCAGCGCATGAGCGTGGTTTTGCCCGCGCCGTTGGGGCCGACCAGTGCGGTGATGCTGCCGGCGTCGAGTTGTAAGGACACATCGCGTAACACGCGCACGCCGGGGTAATCGTGGCAGAGGTGCTGGATTCGAATCATCCAGCGATTCTGCGCTTCGTGAATGCCCTCCGTCAGCCAGTACACTGCCGGACCATGCAAACGCCTTCATCGCCCCTCCCCCGCAGCGGGCTCGCGCGCGCGCTCAGCAAGCGGGGTTACTGCTCGCGCACCGCCGCCGTGGCGCTGATTAGCGCCGGGCGCGTGATGCTGGACGGGCGCGTGAATCGCAACCCGGAAGCGCCCACCACCGCCCGCAGCCGCATTGCGGTGGACGGCGTGGCGGTCGCCAGCGGCGAGTTCGTCTATCTGATGCTGAACAAGCCGCGCGGGCTGGTGACGACCGCCAGCGACGATCAGGGCCGCGACACCGTTTACACCTGTCTGCGCGCGGCCGGCCTGCCGTGGCTCGCGCCGGTGGGGCGGCTCGACAAGGCCAGCGAAGGCCTGCTGCTGTTTACCAACGACACGGCCTGGGCGGCGGGCATCACCGATCCGGCCCACGGGTTCACCAAGACCTATCACCTGCAGGTCTCGCCGCTGCCGACCGCCGCCACGCTGGCGGCGATGCAGACCGGCGTGCGTCTGCCGGACGGCGAACACCTTGGCGCGCGCCGGCTTGCGCTGCTACGCCATGGCGAACGTAACGCGTGGGTAGAAGCCACGCTGGACGAGGGCCGCAACCGGCATTTGCGCCGGCTGTGTGAAGCCTTTGAGCTAACGGTGCTGCGGCTGGTGCGGGTGGCCATCGGGCCGCTGGTGCTGGGGGATTTGGCGAAAGGCGCGTGGCGCCTGCTAGACGTCGAGGAGGTCGCCGCCCTGCGCGCCGGCACGGTCATCTCGACACAGAACACGCAATGACGGGAGCGCGCGATGAGTCTTAAACGCTGTCTGGAACCTTCGACCCTGCAGTTCGGCGTGTGCGCGCTGGCGACCGACCGCTCGCTGTCCCCGGTGCAACTTGCGCGCGAAGTGGAAGCGCGCGGGCTTGAGATCCTGATGTTCCCCGAGAACAGCCACATGCCGCTCGACCGTCGCCAGGACTGGCCGCCGGTCGATGGGCTGATGGGTCCTTTAACCCGCCTCTACGACCCCTTTGTGGCGCTGGCCGGTGCGGCGGCGGTGACCGAGCGTCTGTTGCTGGGCTTTGCGGTGTGCCTGATGACGCATCGCGACCCCATTAACACGGCTAAAGCGGTGGCTTCGCTTGATTTGATGTCGAACGGGCGGGTGATTCTTGGCGTCGCCGGCGGCGCGCTGGAAACCGCCATGCGCAACCACGGCAGCGAGTTCAAACAGCGCTGGAAAATCACCCGCGAGCGCACGCTGGCCGTGCGCCACATCTGGGCCGAGGAGATGGCCGAGTTCGCCGGCGACTTCGTGAACTTCGGGCCGATGGCCTCGTACCCCAAGCCCCTGCAGGCGGGTGGGCCGCCGGTGTGGATCGGCTCGAACTCCAAGTCTGTCCCCGGACGGGTGGCGGACTATGCCGACGGCTGGATTGTTTATCGCGGCATTTACAAGGGCGATGCGCCGGCCGATCTGCGCGCGGCCTGCGACAACGTCGGGCGCAATTTTGATGAACTCACCTTGACCCTGATGGACGCCCCGCGCGAGGAAGCCGACGCCCGCGCATGGATCGCGAGCGGCTTTCGCAAACTTGTTTACCTGCTGCCGCAGGCCGACGAGGGCGCGCTGGCGCGGCTGGACGAGATTGCCGCGCTGGCCGCGCGGCTGCGCGCGGGCTAGCCGCGAAACGTGTCTTTGCGCGCCCGCGTGGCGCCGAAGACTTCCGCCAGCGGCGCGCCGACGAGCCCCACGGCGCGCTGGATTTCCGCGCTGTCGGGCCGCAGGAACGGATTAGTCGCCAGTTCTTCGGCCAGTCGCGACGGCACGGTGGGCTCATTTGCCGCGCGCCGGCGGTCAACCTCCTGCATGCGGGCTACCAGCGCGGCGTTGCCGGGCTCCACGCTAAGCGCAAAGCGGCCGTTCGACTGGGTGTATTCGTGCGCGCAGTAGACGCGGGTGTCGCCGGGCAGCGCGCGGAGCTTGGACAGCGAGTCCCACATCTGCACCGGCGTGCCTTCAAACAACCGCCCGCAGCCGAGCGCAAACAGGGTATCGCCGCAGAAGAGCGCCGCGTCCTCGCCAAACCAGTAGGCAATATGACCGCGCGTGTGACCCGGCACGTCGAAGACTTTCGCCGTGCGGGCGCCGAAGGCGTAGGTGTCGCCGTCGGCGACTTCTTCATCGATGCCGGGAATGCGCTCGCGGTCGGCGCGCGGGCCGACGATCCTGCAGCCGGTGGCGGCCTTCAGTTCCAGATTGCCGCCCACGTGATCGTAGTGGTGATGCGTGTTGAGAATATGCGTCAGGCGCCAGCCGTGGGCGGCGAGCGCGGCCAGCACCGGGGCGGTCTCGGCCGGGTCGACCACCGCGGTCAGTCCCTGCGCGGGTTCGTGGACCAGATAGACGTAGTTGTCGCTCAGGCAGGGAATTTGTTCGATTTGCAGCATGGGGCAGCTCCGGGTCTCGCGTTGGCCGAGTATAGCCGTGGCCCTTGCGAATCACCTCGCCGCTGGCCATCTTCTGTCACAGCGACGCGCGGAACACGGAAGCACATGCCGGTTTACATCTATCACTGCGAGGAAAACGGCCAGACCGTAGAGGTCCGGCACGGGATTGATCACGAACTCTCGACCTGGGGCGAGGTGTGCTACGCGGCGCAGGTCCCGCTCGGTGAGACCGACTTTCTGTCCCCCGTGCGCAAGGTGCTGACGCCGCCGGGCATCGCGGTGCCCAAGAGCAACGCCGACATCCGCAACATGGGCTTCACCAAGCTCGTGAAACGCGACGACGGGGTGTATGAGAACGTCACCCGCAGCGGGGACGAGGCGCGCTACATGCGGCGCGGCGAGACCGGTACGCTGCCGCATCTGGACAAGAAAATCGGCGACTAAACCCGCCGCTCACCAAAAGAAAAGCCCCGCCGAGGCGGGGCTTCCCTACAGGACTTGAGGTAAGCGCGAGGCTTACATCATGCCCATGCCGGGCATCCCGCCCATGCCGCCCATGCCACCCATGTCCGGGCCGCCGGCCGAGGCACCGCCGTCACGCTTCGGCGCTTCGGCAACCATGGCTTCGGTGGTCAGGATGAGGCTGGAGACGGAGGCCGCGTTCTGCAGGGCAGAACGGGAGACCTTGGTCGGGTCCAGAATGCCCATGGCGATCATGTCGCCGTATTCGCCGGTCTGGGCGTTGTAACCGAAGTTACCGGTGCCCTCGTTGACCTTGTTCACGACCACGGACGGCTCGACGCCGGCGTTGGCCACGATCTGGCGAATCGGTTCTTCCAGCGCACGCACCAGGATGTTGATGCCGATCTGCTGGTCATGGTTGTCGCCGACGACGGCACGGGCCTTGGCCTGTGCACGCAGCAGCGCCACGCCGCCGCCCGGGACCACGCCTTCTTCAACCGCAGCGCGGGTGGAGTGCAGCGCGTCTTCGACGCGGGCCTTCTTTTCCTTCATTTCGACTTCGGTCGCCGCGCCAACCTTGATGACGGCCACGCCGCCGGCCAGCTTGGCCACGCGTTCCTGCAGCTTTTCGCGATCGTAATCGGAGGTGGTTTCCTCGATCTGGACGCGGATCTGCTGGACGCGGTTTTCGATCTGCTTCTGATCGCCAAAGCCGTCGATGATGGTGGTGTTCTCTTTGGAGATCTGCACCTTCTTCGCACGACCGAGGTCGGTCATTTCGGTCTTCTCGAGCGACAGGCCGATTTCGTCAGCGATCACGCGACCACCGGTCAGCACGGCTGCGGGTCAACATTTCGCGCACGAGTTGGCTGTCCCATGATCGGGTCATCAACTCGGTTTTGGCGACAGGTGGCGTAGGAGCATTGCGGATGATGGCAATGAACTCATCGATATTGGCTAAAGCAACGGCTAAACCTTCGAGCACATGGCCGCGTTCGCGGGCTT
This sequence comes from Gammaproteobacteria bacterium, assembly GCA_023257255.1. Lineage (GTDB taxonomy): Bacteria > Pseudomonadota > Gammaproteobacteria. Next base: position 20,766 of record JALRCR010000043.1, read on the forward strand.
TACGCAGAGTGAAGATGGTGCGACGCGTCACCACTTCGCGGCGGTGCT
>JALRCR010000440.1 GCA_023257255.1 Gammaproteobacteria bacterium
CCCGAGATGCCGACGGCGACGTAAAGCTGCGGGGCCACGACCTTACCGGTCTGACCAACCTGCCAATCGTTCGGGGCATAGCCCGAGTCGACGGCAGCGCGCGACGCGCCAACGGCAGCGCCCAGCTTGTCGGCCAGCTTTTCGATCAGGTCGAAGGATTCTTTCGACCCCACGCCACGGCCACCCGAGACAACGACTTTGGCCGAGGTCAGTTCGGGACGGTCCGAGGTGGCGACGCGGTCTTCAACCCAGGTCGACAGATCCGACGATTTGGCCGCAACCGATTCAACGCCAGCCGAACCACCGTTGCCAGCCGCAGCGAAAGCCGCGGTGCGCACGGTGAAGACCTTTTTCGCGTCGCCCGATTTCACGGTCTGAATCGCGTTGCCGGCATAGATCGGGCGCTCGAAGGTGTCGGCGTCGACCACAGCGGTCACATCCGACAGCACCATGACATCGAGAAGGGCAGCCACGCGCGGCAGCACGTTCTTGGAAAACGCGGTCGCCGGGGCGGCGATGTGGCTGTAGCCACCGGCCAGACCGACGATCAAATCGGCCAGCGATTCGGCAAGGCCGTGGCCTGCGTCATCAGCGTGCAGAACTTTGGCAGCGCCTTCCAGCTTGGCAGCCTCGGCCGCGGCC
>JALRCR010000441.1 GCA_023257255.1 Gammaproteobacteria bacterium
ACCAGGGCTATATCGAGACACACGCCTGCCTGGTCAGCGTCCTGCCGGATGGCAAGACGACGATCTGGAGCTCGAGCCAGGGCCAGTTCATGGTCCGCGCCATGTGCGCCTATCTCGCGGGCCTGCCGCAGAGCGACATCCGCGCCATCCCGGCCGAGATCGGCGGCGGCTTCGGCGGCAAGACCATCGTCTACCTCGAGCCGCTGGCGCTGATCCTGGCGCGGAAGTCCGGCCTGCCGGTCAAGATGGTGATGTCGCGCGAGGAAGTGATGCGCGCCTCGGGCCCGACCTCGGGCAGCTCGATGCGCGTCAAGCTCGGCGCCACGCGCGACGGGCGCATCGTCGCCGCCGACGCGACCTTCGCGCTGCAGGCCGGCGCGTTCCCGGGCTCGCCCGTGGGCCCGGCGTCGATGTGCAGCTTCGCCTGCTACGACATCGACAACGTGAAGGTGGAGGGCTTCGACGTCGTCTCCAACCGCCCGAAGGTGGCGGCCTATCGCGCGCCGGGCGCGCCGATCTCGGCCTGGGCGGTGGAGTCGACGATCGACATCCTCGCGCAGGAGCTCGGCATGGACCCGATCGACCTGCGGCTCCGGAACGCGGCGAAGGAGGGCACCAAGACCCATTACGGCCCGGTGT
>JALRCR010000442.1:0-349 GCA_023257255.1 Gammaproteobacteria bacterium
GGAGCCGGTCGAGGGCCTCCTTCCAGAGTCCGCGGTAGACGAGGTCGTTCCACTCCGGGATTAGGTTGTTGATCGGGCAACCGCTGGCCATGCCGCTGATCAGCTTGCCGGTATGGCAGAACGGGATGCCGCAATCCATGCAGCGCGCGCCCTGTTGGCGGAGTTTCTTCTCCTCCATGTGGTGGTGGAACTCCTTCCAGTCCTTCACGCGCTCGACGGGAGCGCGATCGACGGGGAGTTCGCGGAGGTACTCGATGAATCCAGTTGGCTTGCCCATGGGGAAGAGGATTGGAGATCGGGATCGTTGGGTGGTGCGCGGATCAGTTGCCGCCGACGCGCGAGAGGTCGC
>JALRCR010000442.1:359-639 GCA_023257255.1 Gammaproteobacteria bacterium
TTTTCCTCGAAGGCGGCCATGACGGCCTCGTCGCCCGTGAGGCCCTGGGCCTTCGCGCGGTCGAGGCAGGCCAGCATGCGCTTGTAGTCCTTGGGCATGACCTTGACGAACCGCGGCACGAACGAGTCCCACGCCGCGAGGATGGCGCGGGCGCGTTCGGAGCCCGTGTGGTCAAGGTGCCGCTGAACCATCGTGCGAAGGGCGGCGATCTCGCCGGCTTCCTCGAGTTTCTCGACGCCGACCATCTGGCCGTTAACGCGGCGGGCGAAGTCGCCCGATT
>JALRCR010000443.1 GCA_023257255.1 Gammaproteobacteria bacterium
GAGCCATCGGCATCGAGTACGAGGGCAAGAAGATGAGCGAGACCGATGGAATCCTCGCCACCAAGAAGCTGCTCGAGCGACTCGGCTGCGTGGCGTGAGCGTGGTCGCGGCTGCGCCCGTTCCCTCTGGTGCTGGTTCGATCACTCGGAGTCCACAGGCAATGAGTGCCCGCAGACGGAGTCTGCGGAACGGGTTGTTTCAGGAGTCCATCTGAAAGCCGGCAAGCCGACTCCTCACGCACGTGGTTCCGCAGATTCCGGCGTTGCCTTCATCTGCGGGCACTCATGGTTTGAGCGGTCGCGGCTGCGGCCGCGCCCGCTAAGACTTCGGCGGCGTAAAACCGTCGCCCGCGATCTCGAACTTCGAGAACTCGAACGCGGGGCTTACCGTGCAGCCGACCAGCGTCCATGCACCGAGGCAGCGCGCGCGCTGCCAGGCGTTCGGCGGAATCTCGATTTGCGGACGCTCGCCGTCGAAGATCGCGGTTCCTAGCACCGCCGTCTCTGGCGCGAGCCCGTGTCCCGCGATCGACAGCTCGAGCGGTGCGCCCGCATAGAAGTGCCAGATCTCCGCTGCATCGACGCGATGCCAGCGATTCACAACGCCACCCGGCAGCAGGAAATAGATGGCCGTC
>JALRCR010000444.1 GCA_023257255.1 Gammaproteobacteria bacterium
TCAGGTCGTCGGTATCGATAACCTGAATGACTACTACTCACCTCAGCTGAAACGCGATCGACTGACACAGCTGACTGGAAAAACCGGCTTTTCATTCCTCCAGCTGGCACTCGAAGATCGCCAGGGTATGGAGCGACTTTTTCAGCAATATAGATTTGATTCTGTTATTCATCTCGCAGCACAGGCCGGTGTTCGCTACTCACTCACAAATCCGCACGCCTACGCAGATTCCAACCTCACCGGATTCGTCAATATTCTTGAAGCCTGTCGGCACCATCAGACAGCACACCTCACCTACGCTTCATCCAGCTCCGTCTACGGTGCCAATAAAAAAACTCCGTTTTCAGTAGAGGATCGCGTTGACCATCCCGTAAGCCTGTATGCCGCCACAAAAAAAGCCAACGAACTGATGGCACACACCTACAGCCATCTGTTCGGACTGCCAACCACTGGTCTGCGATTCTTTACCGTCTACGGCCCGTGGGGTCGACCTGATATGGCAATGTGGCTGTTTACCGAAGCCATTCTTGCCGGACGCTCCATCGATGTCTTTAACCACGGCCGTATGCAGCGTGACTTCACCTTCATTGACGATATCGTCGAGGGTGTTGTTCGCACCAATGATCTGATCCCG
>JALRCR010000445.1 GCA_023257255.1 Gammaproteobacteria bacterium
CACCAAGGCAATCTCTTCGTGAACCCGTTCCTCGGCTACATCTGGTGGGACCAGGAGAGCGACGGCGACCTCATGTATCCGCACCCGGCGAACCCGCTCGCGAACGACAAGCACTTCCTCGGCAACCGCAAGCCGGAGGAATTCCAGAAGCAGCGCAACCCGACCGAGGCGCAGCTCACGCGGGCGATTGAGAAGAACCCCGAGGCCGCCGCCGCGCGCGGGCTGTGGGGCGACCTCGACTTTTTGGAGAAGGTCGCCGAGCTGAACCCGCGCATGAAGCACACGCAGTTCGCCGACTACCACGGCCACGGCTGGGTCTTTCGCGCCGTGTTCAAGAAGGACAAGTCCGGCAACCTGCTCACGCTCGACGACCAGAAGATTCCGCACGACGACGCGCACAAGTTCGAGAAGGCGGTTCATCTGAAAGACATTCACCTCGCGAAGGGCATGCACTGCGCGGACTGCCATTTCCTCACCGACTCGCACGGCGATGGCAATCTCTACGGCGAGCCCCGCGCCGCGACTTCGGTCGAGTGCATTGACTGCCACGGCACGGTGAACGCGCGTCCGACGCTGGTCACGACGGGCAACGGTGGTCGCTTCAGCAACGGCGGCAAGGGCGTGAACATCGCC
>JALRCR010000446.1 GCA_023257255.1 Gammaproteobacteria bacterium
GCCGGCACCGGCGGCACGGTTTACGCCTTTGACAACATGGTGGTGTCGGACGCCATGGGCAATTGGCTCAAGTGCTTTGCGGCCATCGCCATGATGGTGACCTTTGTGTATGGCCGACCTTATGCGGCAGACCGTGACATGCTGCGCGGGGGCGAACTGTTCACCCTGAGCTTGTTCTCCTTGCTGGGCATGTTCGTCATGATTTCGGGCAACAACTTCCTGGTGCTGTACCTCGGCCTGGAATTGCTGACCCTCTCCAGCTATGCGCTGGTGGCCTTGCGCCGTGACAATGGCGTGGCCACGGAAGCCGCCATGAAGTACTTCGTGCTCGGCGCCATGGCCAGCGGCTTTTTGCTCTACGGCCTGTCGATGCTCTATGGCGCCACCGGCTCACTGGACATCAACACCGTGTTCCAAGTGGTGGCATCGGGCCAGGTCAAGCACCAAGTGCTGGTCTTGGGCCTGGTGTTCGTGGTCTGCGGTCTGGCGTTCAAGCTGGGCGTGGTGCCTTTCCACATGTGGATTCCCGATGTGTACCAGGGCGCGCCCACTGCGGTCACCCTGCTGATTGGCGGTGCGCCCAAGCTGGCCGCTTTCGCCATGACCATGCGCCTTTTGGTGGACGGGCTGCTG
>JALRCR010000447.1 GCA_023257255.1 Gammaproteobacteria bacterium
GACGGCCGCCCGTACTACTGGCCAAGCGGCAACGGCATGGAGTTCTTCCACACCAAGGAAGGCACCGACGTCGAGGCGCTCAACGAGCGGTTCATCACCGTCACGCCGCTGCAGTACGACCTCACGGATTACCACCGCCTGCAGGCGTGGCGCGATCGGCTGGCATGAAGCGCGTGATTTGAGCGGTCGCCGCCGCGGCGGCTCCCTCTGGTGCTCGGGAGTTTGGAGCGTGGTAGTTCGCTTGCCATGAGTGCCCGCAGATGGAGGCAACGCCGGAATCTGCGGAACGGGTTGCGCGGGGGTCCATGCATGTCGGAGTCGATCGACTCCTGAAGCCCGTGGTTCCGCAGACTTCGTCTGCGGGCACTCATTGCCAACGTACTCCAACGCATCCGAGCACCATTGACCGGCTGTGAGCAGTGCCGCTGCTCGAGTGCATCGCGGCGGCGTTCCTGTCATGCGGATCGCCGCCAGCGCGCCAAGTCGCGAGCGCTGTCGAGACGCGCTCCAGGATCGCCTCGGATTCACTCCGAGGCGATGCCGCGAAAGCGAGCGAAGGCGCGCACGCGGCTGCGCAGCAGCCGCCAGCGCGCCAGGTCGCGAGCGCCGTCGAGACGCTCACCAGGATCGCC
>JALRCR010000448.1 GCA_023257255.1 Gammaproteobacteria bacterium
CTCGGTTTCCGCTTTCGGCGTGGGCTCGATGCGGTCCATCTGGTGGGCGTGGAGATGCCCGATGGCGGCCGCGATCCAGTCGACGTGTTGCTCGATGGAGGCGATCATCTGGGTCTTCACGCCGGGGCTGCCGGGCCCCGTGACCACAAACATGTTGGGAAAGCCCGCGACCATCAGGCCGAGATAGGTGAGCGGCCCGCCCGCCCAGTGCTCGCGCAGCACTGCGCCGCGGCTCGTGCGAATGTCGATCTCGTTCAGCGCGCCGGTCATGGCGTCGAAGCCGGTGGCAAAGACAATCGCGTCGAGCTCGAAGGACTGCTGGCCGGTGCGCAGGCCGGTCGGAGTGATCTCTGCAATCGGATCGGAGCGCACATCGATCAGGCTGACGTTCGGCCGGTTATAGGTCTCGTAGTAATTGGTATCGAGACAGAGCCGCTTGGTGCCGATGGGATGATCCTTGGGCGCCAGCAGCTCGGCGGTCTTCTGATCCTTCACCGTGGCGCGGATCTTGTTGCGCGCAAACTCCGATGCCGTGTCGTTCGATTGCTTGTTCACCAGCAGATCGGTGTAGGCATAGAGATAGCTGATCGAGCCGCCTTCCTGCCATTTGGCCTCGTAGGCCGCGTCACG
>JALRCR010000449.1 GCA_023257255.1 Gammaproteobacteria bacterium
GGCGGCGGCGATCCCGGGATCGGTGGCGGCGGCCATCAGACCGGCCCCAGCAGGTTGCGCAGCCGCGTGACCAGGCGCGCGAAGGGCTCGGTCTCGCGCACCGGCAGGCCACGGTCGGCGGGCAGGTCGACCTCGACGATCTCGCGCACGCGGCCGGGGTTGGCCGCGAGCACCATCACCTGCTGCCCGAGGAAGGCGGCCTCGTAGACCGAATGCGTGACGAACAGGATCGTGGTCCCCGTCTCGCGCCAGATGCGGCGCAGTTCCTCGTTGAGCCGGTCGCGCGTGAACTCGTCGAGCGCGCCGAAGGGCTCGTCCATCAGCAGGATGCTCGGCGCGCCGAGCAGCGCGCGCGCCAGCGACACGCGCTGGCGCATGCCGCCGGACAGCTCGTGCGGGTAGCTGTTCTCCCAGCCCTCGAGGCCGACCAGCCGGAGCAGCTCGCGGCCCGTCGGCGCGCCGGCAGGCAGGCTCCTCCGGCCGCCGACCTCGAGCGGAAGCTCGACGTTCTGCAGCGCCGTCCGCCACGCGAGCAGCGCCGGGTCCTGGAAGACGAAGCCGATCGACCGATCGCGCCGCGCGCGCCCCGGGTCGTGCCCGAGCACGCGCGCCGTGCCGGAGGATGGCGC